>DASWZM010000253.1:0-3490 GCA_036404455.1 Occallatibacter sp.
CGATCCACACGACGTTCCGCCCTTTTCGCTCGAAGGCGGCGGCGGCTTTGCCATTGCGCCCGACTCCAAAGAACTGGCCTTCACCGAAAACCTCGATCCGGAGCCGGCCATCAGCACCAACGCCGACATCTTCACCCTCGACCTGACAAACCCGGCGGCCAAGCCGGTGAAGGTGAGCACCTCGCCCGGCGGCGACTTCAACCCCGCCTACTCGCCCGACGGCAAGTATCTGGCCTGGCGCTCCCAGGCGCGGGCCGGCTACGAGAGCGATAAGTTTCAGCTGGTGCTGTATGACCGGGCGGAAAAGACTATCAAGGAATTGCTAAAGGACGCCAAGCTCCCGAATCGGGCACCAGCAAATTTCGATCTATGGGTTGACGAGTTTGCATGGGTTGACGATTCGCGGCACATCCTATTTGTCTCCGGCGAAAAAGGAGAAGCTCCAATTTACGAGACGAACATCACGGGGGATGACCTTCGCCGGATGGGCAAGGCCAGAGGAGAATGGAGCGAGATTCACCCGATTTTGAAGAACGGGAGGGAGGCTGTTGTCGGGGATCTCGTGCGAGTGGATCGCCCTGCCGAAGTCAAGATCGGCGATCTCGTGCAAATGGACGACGGGGTACATGTTGTCCATGTCTTTTCATCTGATTTGAACAAACCATCAGAAGACATCACGCAGCCTGATTACATTCCTCAGGCCCTAACCCACCTCAACGATGCCCTCCTCGCCCAACTCGACCTACCGAAGATGGAGTCGTTCTGGTTCGAAGCTGCCGACAAAACCAAGGTCCAAGGCTTCCTCATCAAGCCCCCCGGCTTCGACCCCGCAAGGAAGTACCCCGTCAAGTTCCTCATCCACGGCGGCCCGCAGGGGGCTTGGGGGGATGGGTGGTCCTACCGCTGGAACGCCGAACTCTTCGCCGCCAACGGCTACGTGGTCGTCATGATCAACTTCCGCGGCTCGACCGGCTACGGCCAGGCCTTTGTCGATGGCGTCAACGGCGACTGGGGCGGCAAGCCGTTCACCGACCTGATGGAGGGCCTGGACTACGCCGAGCAACTCTTCCCCTTCATCGACAAGACCCGCGAGTGCGCCCTTGGCGCCAGCTACGGTGGCTACATGGCCAACTGGATCCTGGGCCACACCAACCGCTTCAAGTGCATCGTTTCCCACGACGGCATGTTCGACGCCGAGTCGGCCTTTGCCTCAACAGAAGAAGACTGGTTCAACATCTGGGAGTTCAAGGGGCGCCCGTGGGACTACTACGGCAAACCGGACTCGGAAAACCCCTTCCGCAAGTGGTCGCCCGCACTCTCGGCCAAGAACTTCAAGACGCCTACGCTCGTCATCCACGGCCAGCTCGATTACCGCCTCGACGTCAGCGAGGGCTTCCAGCTTTTCGACACTCTGCAGTTGCTGAAGGTGCCGTCGAAGATGCTCTACTTCCCCGACGAAGGCCACTGGGTGCTAAAGCCGCAGAACTCGCAGATGTGGTGGAAGACGGTGAACGACTGGGTGGACCAGTGGACGAAAGAGAAGTGATTTGTAATACATCTTTGGATTTGTAGTACACTCGATCTCATGAAGGCCACGGTACAGGCGCGGTTGGATGAGGAGACGCAGGCGGCGCTCGACCGGCTGGTGCGGCGTCACGGGTGGAGTACGTCCGAAGTGGTTCGTGAAGGCATTCGCCTGATGGACAAGCGGCACCAGGCTCCTCCCTGGGGGAAGCTCATTGGCGCAGGCATGTTTGACAGCGGCATTCCCGACCTCGCTACGAACAAAAAGTATATGGAAGGCTTCGGAAGCAAGGGTCTGAAGCAAGGCTCTCGCAGGTGAATCCCGCTCTGGTCGACACCAGCTTTCTTGTCGCGGTATACAACAAAAGCGACTCTCATCATTCCCGTTGTATGCGCGTACACGCGGCGTTGGACCAACCGCTGGCCACCTGCGAACCAGTGATTTCCGAGAGCATGCATATGTTGCGCTTCGCCCCTGGTGCGGCGGAAGCGATTCTCGCCAGCATCGAACAGGGAGTGCTGGAAATCCCGTTCAAGCTGAATGAATCCGCAGGAAATGTCGCGGCGATCCTGAAGAAGTATCGCGATACGCCGGCCGATTTTGCCGATGCCTGCTTGATAGCCATGGCGGACGAACTGGACACGGGTGACATTCTCACCCTCGACAGCGATTTCGCGCATTATCGTTGGCGCCGGACGCGCGCCTTTCACATGCTGATTCCCTTGGAATGAACCTATGCCCATTGGCCGCGCAAGAAAGCAACCCGCCCCTCTCGACGGAGCAGGCCTGTACGACTACGCCGTCAAGGCGCTGGGCCGGCACATGCGCTCGGAGGCGGAGTTGCGGCGGCTGATGAAGACGCGCGCGGAACCGGGAGAGCGGGGCGAGGTTGGCATTGCCCAGGCCCTCGCGCGCCTCCGCGAGCACGGTTACCTGAACGACGCGGCCTTTGCCGAGACCTACACCCGCCTGCGCCAGGAGAACGAGAAGCTTGGCCAGCGGCGGGTGCGGCAGGACTTGCAGCAGAAGGGCGTGTCATCCGGCCTGATTGCCGAGACCATCGAGGCTCGCTACGGGCAGACCAACGAGGAAGCGTTGGCGCGCGAACACCTGGAACGCAAGCGCATGCGCAAGCCGGAGAACGAAAAAGAGACCGCGCGGGTGATGCGGCGGCTGGTGGCGGCGGGATTCTCAACCGGCGTTATCTACAAGATTCTCCGCCAATGGGACGTGCCGGATGAGGCGCTGGCGGCGTTGGACAATCTGGAGGATGAACGGCGCGAGGAGTAGGACTTTGCCGCACGCCTCGCCTTCAGTTCACCGAGAGCCTCTCCGATGCATCCTGGGCTTCAAGCTGCTCTGACTTCAACGCCGCCAGCCTCCTGCGCCGAATTTCCTGCTCGACCGCTGCGGCAATGAAGGCGCTCCGCTTGCGAGGGCCGGCAAGGGCGTCAATTTCCCGCAAGAGCTCGACCGGCAATTTGAGGTAAAGGTGTGTTTTCTCCACAGCCATGATTTTCCTATCGGCGGATTGCCGGACGGCGAGCAGCTCAAGATGCCAGAAAGTCCAGCCCCCAGTTACACTGAATGAACCATGCAACTCCGCAAAGGGAACGAGATACGCGAACTGTTTCTGCGCTTTTTTGAGTCGAAGGGGCACCGTCGCGTGCACTCTTCCTCGCTGGTGCCTTTGAACGACCCGACGCTGCTGTTTACCAACGCCGGCATGAACCAGTTTAAGGACCTGTTCCTGGGCGCGGAGCGCCGCGACTACTCCCGCGCGACGACGTCGCAGAAGTGCGTCCGCGCCGGCGGCAAGCACAACGACCTCGAAAACGTCGGCTTTACCCGCCGCCACCACACCTTCTTTGAAATGCTGGGCAACTTCTCGTTCGGCGACTACTTCAAGCGCGATGCCATTGCCTATGCGTGGGAGCTGGTCACCAGCCCGGAGTGGTTCGGCAT
>DASWZM010000254.1:0-3718 GCA_036404455.1 Occallatibacter sp.
CTGCGCGACAAGGGTCTCGATCCCTCCAATCAGCTCTCGACCGACGATTTCGCCGGCCACTTCGCCCACAACGCCAACCTCTCCATCAAGGCCATTGAAGCTCTCGCGGCCTACGCCGAGATGGCCCGCGGCGTGGGCAAGCCCGAAATCGCCAGCGAGTACTCCCGCTTGACCGCGAAGATGGCCGCCCAATGGCAGACCATGGCTCTCGACGGCGACCACTACAAACTGGCCTTCGACCTGCCCGGAACCTGGAGTCAGAAATACAACCTCGTCTGGGACCAGATCCTCGACCTCAACCTCTTCCCGCCCAAAGTCCGCCAGACCGAACTCGCCTTCTATCTCCAGCACCTGAACCTGTTCGGCCTGCCCCTGGACAACCGCGCCGACTACACCAAGCTCGACTGGTCGGTCTGGACCGCCACGCTCGCCGACAAGCCGCAGCCCGGCAACCCCGACCCCTTCGACGCCATCCTCGCCCCCATCGGCCGCTGGATCAATGAAGGCCCCACGCGCGTGCCCCTGACCGACTGGTACGACACCAAAACCGGCAGGCAAATCGGCTTCCAGGCCCGCTCTGTCGTCGGCGGAGTCTACATCAAGGTCTTCGCCGACAAACCCCTTGCCGCCAAGTGGCGCAACCGGCCCGAACCGTAGCCGCAACGCCCCGCAAACCTGGGCTGCTTCCACAAAAGCGGGTGCTCCAACCCTGCCCCGTGTCGCCGCAGCCAGATTTCCGCGGAAAGTGTGGCAAACCGCATCCCTCCGCCACCCACAAGAAAGCGCCAAAACCGCGCCTCATTCAAATCCCCGTAACATAAGCAGTAGACAATCGTATGCGGCAGTTCATCTGCAAGGGAGATCTCCGTGAAGAAGACGTTGGTTGCCGTTATGTTGCTGATTTTGGCCATGAGCGCGGCTCAGGCCCAGAAATTAACCGGAGCGGGCGCTAGCTTCCCTTATCCGATTTATTCCAAATGGTTCAGCGAGTACGCCGCCGCCCACCCCGGCGTCGAAATCAACTACCAGTCCATCGGTTCCGGCGGCGGAATCAAGCAGTTCACATCTGGGCTCGTGGACTTCGGCGCCTCCGACATGCCGATGAACGACGAGATGCTGGCTGCATCCAAGGTAAAGCTCGTTCACATTCCCACCGTACTGGGCGCCGTGGTACCCATCTTCAACGTCCCCGGCGTCAGCGACATCAAGTTCAGCCCCGACGTGCTGGCCGACATCTACCTGAAACACATCGAGAACTGGAACGATCCCCGCATTGCCAAGGACAATCCCGGCGCCAAGCTGCCCGACCAGAAGATCATTGTCGTGCATCGCGCCGACGGCAGCGGCACCACCTTCATTTGGACCGACTACCTGAGCAAGGTGAGCAAGGAATGGGAGAACGGACCCGGCAGGGGCACCTCGCCCAGCTGGCCGGCAGGCGTCTCCGGCGCGCAGAATGCGGGCGTGGCCGGCCTGGTCCGCCAGTTACCCGGCGCCATCGGCTACGTCGAGCTCATCTATGCTCTCCAGAACAAAATCAGCTTCGGCGAAATCAAGAACGCGGCTGGAAACTGGGTAAGGGCCTCCATCGAGGGCGTTACCGAAGCCGCCGCCAGCATCAAGCAGATGCCTGCCGACTACCGCGTCTCCATCACCAACGCCCCCGGCGCAACCGCCTACCCCATCTCCAGCTTCACCTACCTCCTGATTCCCATCCACTCCGCCGATCCGGCCAAGGGCAAGGTCATCAAGGATCTGCTCAGTTGGATTTTCACCTCCGGCGAAAGCGAAGTATCAGCTCTCTCCTACGCCCCGCTTCCCAAGTCGGTTGCGGACAAAGTCCTCAAGACCGTCTATTCCCTGCAATAGAGGACTGACCTCAAAGGGGTCCGGCATCCCCGCCGGACCCTGCCAGCCCCGCAATCAGGCCTTTGCGCCCATCCCTCGCGCGCGGCCATCTGCGGCAATGGAACAACTCCGCGCGCCCGCAGCCGCACGCGCTCCTTGCGTCGATCTTCCCGCTGGCGTCAACGAATGAACCAGCCAACCGCCAACGCAACGATCAACAACTTCACCAGCCAGCCGGTCGCGTAGGACGCGACAAAGACCCGGTGCAGCTTCATGAATGCGGCATTGGTGAGGATCAGCGGCAGCGGGCCGATGACCCACACCGCAATAGCCAGTTTGACAGCGCTCGTTACAGAATGAAGACCCAGCCGGACAGCGACATACGCAAAGACGCCGCAGGTCAGAAATGGCAGAGGGCTGGTCAGGGCAATCGCCCTTCCTTCGGCCCCCTTGCGCCAGATTTCGGGATAGGTATAGCGCCGATGAATCCAATCGCCGGCGAAGAACCAGTCAGTCAGCGACGAGACAATACCGGCGCCAACAACGATTGCAACCAGTCGCACCCAGTTCATACGGGCCTTCCTTCGAATACGCTGGCATGTTACCTGTACCGGCAGTCTTGCAGCAAATCGCCTGTTTGCCCCACGAACTGCTAGCCCTGCAGGTGCTCCCCGATCAGCCGGTCCACCAGCGGAGTCAGCTCTTCACCCGTCCGCGGCAGCACAAACGCCCCGGCCGCCTCATCCCAGTCGAGCTTGAAGCTGGTCGAAAGCGCCGAAATCCAGATCTGCCGCATCGGCGTGTTCGGCGTAATCACGAACTTGCCCGGCGGCTCTTCGAACACCACGTTCAGCAGGCCGCCCTGTCCCTCCACCTCGAATCCGGCCTCATCCTCTTCCTCGCGCACAATCAAATGCTGCATTAGCGAGTTGAGAGCAGTTTCGGCCAGACTGCGGAACTCCAGTTCGTCCATCATGGTTCCAGTCTAACAACTCCACAGGCCATGAGACTCTGGCCAGGTGATTCAGTGGCGGGACGGATGGAAGGGGACGGGCTGAAGCCCGTTCAAGAATCTCGCAGAAGCAAAGGGGCTTCAGTCCATGAGGAGTGGCTTCTCCAAACTGCTCCGCGACCGGGGATTCTGGCATTCTTCCTGCTGATTTGGGATTCCTTCCATTTTTCTCCGCCTTGTCAGCGCAGACTTGCATGCTCTTCACCAGTGCGCCGCACTTCGCTTGAATCCTGGGCCCGGAGGGGCAACCGCATGCGTCCGCCGTGGGTAACTGTGGCGCTTCTGGCAGTGGCCCAAGGCGCCCTTTGCGCCCAGGCCCAGCCGTCCCCGCAGCCGATACCGGCCGGCCAACTGTTCCGCGAGGTCGTCTACAACGAACTCCGCGACCACGGCAGCCACGGGTACTGGCGCTACTGGGTCCAGCGCCAGCTGCAGCAGGAAACCCGGCTTGAAGACCAGGTGGAGACCGCCCAGGGACCCATCGCCCGGCTCTCTCTCAGCAACGGCCACCCGCTCAGCGCGGAATCCCGACAGCAGGAGCAGGCGCGTCTCAAGCGTCTGCTCAACTCGCCCGGCGAACAGGCAAAGGTTCGCCAGGGGTATGACGAGGACGAAAAGCAAATCGGCTGGATTCTGGCGCTGCTACCCGATGCATTCCTCTTCGAATATGACGGCGACGAAAATGGCTGCCACCGCCTCCGCTTCCGCCCCAATCCGAACTATCCCGGCCACTCGAGCGAAGCGCGAATCTTGCGGGCCATGGCCGGCACACTCTTGATCGATGCCCGGATGAAGCGGCTCGTCCGTCTCGACGTCCACGTCGAAGAGGATGTGGACTTCGGATACGGCATACTGGGT
>DASWZM010000255.1:0-4254 GCA_036404455.1 Occallatibacter sp.
CGTGAACTCTTTGGTGGTGGACTTTGCCTCCGACAGAGTCTGAGCACTTTTCTGAGAAGGTCTGGTGTGACTTTTTCTATTTTGGTGGGCAAAGGAGGAACCATGACGAACTTGTTGGCGAAATGGCTGACCCTATTTCTATTGTTGTTCGGCTGCGGCTGGCTCCTGAGCCAAGCAGGCCCAGCGAACACCCCAGGAGAAGGGTAAGCGTCCGGTGAACCCATCTTTCGACGCAACATGCTTGCAGTGCGGCTGACAATCCGCTACAGATGAAGGGAGCATGGACTCGGAGATTTGCTCGGGGGAACAGTGACGTCGAAGGGCAAGACCAAAGGCCAGTCAGCGCGAGGAGCCACCGCGCGTCCTCTCCTGGAGCGCCTGAAGCCGGGCGAGGCCGCAGCCGTCCTGCGGCGCTTGCTGGAAGTGCATCCTGATCTTCCAAGCGAGGCCGAGGAGATGGCGCGCTCGCTCCTGCACCAAGTGGACTATCAGGAGATCGCGGCGGAGATTGAAGACGAAATACGGGCGTTGGATTATGAGGACCTGAACGCCCGTGCGGGCAGTCATGAGTGGGGCTACGTCGAGCCCTCGGAAGCTGCGGTGGAAATCCTCGAGGAAACGCTGGAGCCCTTCGTTGAAGATCTGAAACGCCACCTGGAACTGGGACTGGAGGCGGAGGCGCTGGAAATCTGCAAAGGCTTGGTGCTGGGATGCTATCGGCTCAGCGAGCGTGAGGGGGGCGAGGTTTTGGGATGGGCGCCCGACTTCCCGGGGGAGGCGGCCGGCAACGCCCTGGAAGTCTGGTATACGGGAGCAGGCGACCCCAAGAATCGCAAACGCGGTGGAAGAAAGCGCCCTTCGCTTGCTCCGGATTTCCTGAGCCTGATCCCCAAGTGGGTTCCCATGATCGAGCGTGTAGCGAAGGAGACGAAGTGACTCCCCCGCCCCTCGGGTTGTCGACGTTTGCTCCTTCCCAGGGGTTGCCGTGCCAGGCTGGCCGTGGGAGAAGCGGTCAGGAGGTGGCGGCAGACGGGCGCCCCACCTTCCATTGGTCGGGAAGCAGTTCGGCAAGGCGGGTCTGGGGATGGCTGCTGATGCGCGCGAAGAGGTCGCGCAGGTAGGCGAAGGGGTCGATCCCCAGACTCTTGCAGGTGGCGATCAGGCTGGTCAGCACCGCGGCGGTCCGGCCGCCGTTGTCGCTGCCATAGAACGTCCAGTTGCGGCGACCCACGGCGATGCCACGGAGGCTGCGCTCGGCGCGGTTGTTGTCGATCTCCAGGTCGCCGTCGTCCGAATAGCGGGTCAGGGCCTTCCAATTCGACAACGTGTAGGCGATGGCCTCGCCCTCGGGACTCTTGGGCAGCACCCGCGGCTGCTCCTGCTTCAGATAGGCGTGGATATCGTCCAGAAGCGGTTTCGATTTCTCCTGCCGCAGCGCCCGGCGAGCCTCTCCGTCGAGCTTCCGGTCGCGGGCTTCGTGCTCCACGTCGTAGAGCAAGCGGATATAGGCGAGCATTACCGTCGAACGCATCAAGTCCGAAGACTGCGCTTCAAAAAACCGCCGTCTCGCGTGCGCCCAGCATCCTACCTCGGCAATGCCGCGCGCGGGCTCCTGATAGAAATGATCGTACCCGGAGTACGCGTCGGCCTGCAGAAATCCCCGAAACTCCTTCAGGAACTCCTCCGGTCCGTCGCGGCTGCGGTTGGGTGTGTAGTCGTACACCGTGTACGGATGTGCGTCGTTCCCGACATACGTCCAGATCCGGCCGGTGCGCGTGCGCGGCAAGTCCGGGTCCAGCACCGGGACGGGTGTATCATCGGTCTGCACCGCTTTCGAACCCAACACCCGCCGCTTCATCAGCTCGTAGAGCGGGCTCACCAGATCGGAGCAAGCGCGCATCCAGTCGCACATCGTCTGGCGCGGCAACTCCACGCCCTGCCGCTGGAAGATGGCCTCCTGACGGTGCAAGGGGAGGTGATCGCCATACTTGCTCACGGCCACTTGCGCCAGCAAGCCCGGTCCTGGCAAGCCTTTCTCAATCGGGGCCATCGGCTTCTGCGCCGTGACCACCGTGCACCCCTTCGCACAGGCGTATTTCTGACACGCTTCCTGGATCACCACCAGGGAAGCGGGCACGTATTCCAGCCGCTCACTGACCTCTTCCCCGATTCGCTTCAACTCCTCTTGGCACTGGGGGCACTGCCGTTGATCTTCCGCCAGGTCATAGACCACCCGTTGCCGCTGCAAGGATTTCGGCAGCGCTCCCCGGCCGTGCCCCTTCTGCTGAACCTGGCGGTCTCCGCTCTCGGGCGCTCCGGCCTCCGACGCCGAGTCGGGCGGAGCCTCTCGACCGGCACTGACCAGGGCCACTGCAAACAGAAAAAGCTGATTCTCGTTCACCCGCTCGCGCCGCGGCCCATAGCGCGCCCGCAGCAACTGCTCCACCCAGTGCTGCAGTTGTCGCAGCTTCCGCTCCCGCTGCTCGGCTTCCTCCAGCAGCCCGATCACCATCTGCCGCAAGGCCGAGGGGTCCTCCGGCAACTGCTTCGGATCAATCTCCACCGGCGCGCTTCTCCTTCTCCCGCTTCGCCCGTTCCCGCTCGATCTCCAACGCCACCCACGCGTTGACCAGTTCCCGCAGCCGCTTGTAGTTCGCCACCTTGCGGCGCATCGGTTCGACCTGTTCGGGCCGCAGGAAACGCGTGCTGCCCTTGCCCTGCCAGGTGAAGCTCAACTGGTAATACGGCCCATGCTTCTGAGGCTTCTTGGGGTCCTTGCAGCGGCAGCCCGGCTGGCCACACACATTGTACTGCTCGGTGATACTGCCCGGATGCAGGGGACCCAGTTCCAGCAGTTGCCGCTGGAGCCGAGCAATGCGCCGTTGGACTTGGGCCAAATCCATCGTGCCGATAGACATATCATGTCTATCGGAGCTTGTCAACAAAAAAATGACCCCCGGCGCAAATTATTTTCTCTCCGCCTCCGGCACGGCTGCCGACGGGGTTGCCTCCGGCAGGCTATAGCGCTTCCTCCTCCGACCGCGGCTCAGGTCGATCCCCTCCAACAGCACCGCCAGTTCCCAGGCTGCAATCTCCTTCCGCCCGGTCTCGGCAAAGGGAAACTGAAACGTCCCCGCCTCCAGCCGCTTGTACCAGATCGCCCAGCCGTCCCGATCCCAATATAGGATCTTCACCCGATCGCTGCGCCGGTTCGAGAACACCAGGAGGTGGCCAGCGTAAGGGTTACATCCGATGACGTGTTCAGCCAGCATCGACAAGCCGTCGAACGAGCGCCGCATGTCGCACGGCACCGTGCACAGGTACACCTTGATCGCCGCCGGGAAACTCAGCATCGCGCCGGCTCCAGGGCGGCCAGGACAGCGCGCAACGTCTCCTCATCCACGCCCTGCCGGATGCGCAGCTTCCGTCCGTCACCCAGGACCAACTCGATCCCGGCATCCGTCTCTCCGGCTTGGTCGCTCACCAGAGCGAAGCTGGCCGGTCTCCCCTGGCCGCCCGCCTTGGGCGTCGTCCCGGCCTGCCGACTGGCCCTGAGCTTGTGCTGCCACCAGTAGAACTGACTCTCCCGCAACCGCCGGTGGCGGCAAAAGGCTCGAATCGACATCCCGCTCCGCGCCGCCTCGCTGATCGTCCTCTGCCAATAACGTGCCTTCTCCACGTCACCCTTTCTGCTGCTGCTCATCCCACACCTCCGCCTTGGGCTAATACATGCGTGCTCCGCGCATGGAGTCTCGCAGATCAACTGTAGAGGAATTATCAGGCAGGGACTTCAACCGCGGAAGGTGGGTTCACCGGACGGATACGGAGAAGGCGAGAACACCCGTGCGCGGTTTGAGAAGCTGGATTTTTTGACCGGCGGTGAGGGTGGATACTCTTGCTATCGAAATTCTGCGTTGGCGGTTTCGACGAAGGGAACAATCCTAGCCTTTTTGTGAGGCCAGAAAGCACAATTGTGGGGATAATGATGTGATCGATATCCTTCTGAAACGAAGTTTTGATAATGGCAAGACTTGGCAAGAGATGCGGGTGATCGCTGAAGGGGGAGTTGATACCATCGATAACCCTGCTACGGTGGTGGATAGGAAGACGGGCGCGATTTGGCTGACGTTCTGTAAGAACAACCAGCAGGTGTTTGCCATCTACACTACAGATGATGGCGTCACCTGGTCGAAGCCGGTGGAAATCACCCAACAGGTGAAGGACCCGGCTTGGCACTACGTAGGTTCCGGTCCT
>DASWZM010000256.1:0-9736 GCA_036404455.1 Occallatibacter sp.
AAGGCTGTGGTGAATCTTCTCGTTGCCTGTGGCGACGCAGCCAGGGAGAGCGGTTGTCTTCTCCACGGGATCAAAGTCGGTGGTGATGCCGAAGGCCCGTTGTTTTCCTCCAACACCGCCCTGCAATACGTCAAAGACACCGGTGACATTGTTGCAAAGGTTGAAGCTATGGCCCTCGGACATGCAATCCACGCCGGCCAGCATGACGGGCCACGGTGATTTGCCGGGGCCGAGCTTGAACTGGGCGGCGAGCGCAGCGCAACGCTTCTGCGAGATGCGGCCGTCGGCCACGCAATGGGCCACGCCGGCCTCGGCCAGGCGGGCGGACAGGGCATCGAGGGAATCGTGGAAGGCGGAGAAGACGATGGCCTGCTCGCCGCGTTCGAGGCCTTGGTGGATGAGCTTGAGTGCGGCGTGCAGCTTGGGGATGTAAGCGGTGCGGGAGCGGGGTTGGCCCTTGGTGCCATCACCGCAGGGGCGGACGAGCAATTCGCTGGCGGCGTTGGCGGCGGCGATGCGGAGGGCCTGCAGTTGAGCGCCGATGGCCGGCTTGCCGTTTTTGTCGGTGTATCTGGCCTTGAGATGGTAGCGATAGACGGCGGCCTGTTCGGCGCCCATGGGGACACGGACGACCTGGCGCAGCTTGGGGACGATCTCCTCGCCGAAATCGGCCTTGCGGCGGCGCAGGATGATGGGGGCGAACATTTTCCAGAGGCGATGGACGTTGCAGACCTGCGGGGTGAGTTTTTTGTAACGCTGGGATTTGGAATGGGATTCCTTTTCCTTGCTGAGGTTGCGTTCGGAGATCAGGAATTCGGAAGCAAACTCATCGCGAGCGGCGGAGGAATCCGGATACGGGAACCGGGCATGGGCTTCGGCGCGGGCGCCGGTGGACCACCAGGCGAGGCGGAAGACATCCGGGAGCCGGTTTTTGATGGGAGTGGCGGTGAGGACGAGCTTGAACCGGGCATTGATCTGGCGGACGCCGGTGCCGATGATGGTATCCTCACCCTTCATCTTGACGCCTTCGTCCACCGCGCAGGCCCCGAAGGAATCCTGGCAGAGATCGGCGAGCGAGGGGGAATAGACGCATTTTATCTTGAAGGCTGAAGGCTTGGGGGAACCCCGTAAAGGAACTTTGTTCCCACGGGGTAAACATCCAACATCCAACATTGAACGCTCAACATCCAATGGGGCAGCCGTGCTGGAAGCCGGCGCTCCGAGCCAGCGGGATTCGCCGACGGATTGGGCGTAATCGCCATGGCGATTCTCGGTCATGAGGCTGCGGATGGTTTGTTTCTTTTCGGGCGGCAGGTCGCTGAAGGACGGGCTGGGCTTGTCGCAATGGAACACGGCAAGGGTGTGATAGGAGTTTGAAAATTCATCCAGCAGCGCTTCATTGTCGGCGTATTGACTTTTCCTGGCGGCCCAGGCGGACTGGAGTTCGGGCAGCGTCATCGAGTCGAGGGCGTCCAGCCGGCGGTAGTGTTTGGCGCAGGTTTCGGCACGGCAGTCGAAGAACTCGGAACTGTCGGAATCGGTAAGGCCGAGGGTCTGCATCATGCCGATTATGTTGGCACGGTCAAAATCGGGGAAGGGGGTGACGCCGTTGCCGGTGAGCTGGGTGTAACTGGTGATGTAATAGCCGGGGGCCAATTCCCTGGTACCTCGTTGAGGGTTGAAGGTTGAGAGTTGAATGAAGGCTTCCTGGGACTCCAGCGGAATGACGCGAGTGTGGAATTTCTCCATGCCTTCATCGGTCACCTGTTTGTGGAGGTTGCCGGGGACGACGAGCAGGACGGGTTCGAGGGGTTTGAGCCGGCGTTTCTCGCCGGGGGCAAACTCGGTCTGGAAGCCAACCTTGAGGGCGGGCCAGACGAAGAGGGCAAGAGTCTTGCCACAGCCGGTGTCGTGAGCGAGCACCATGCCGTCGTGAAGGGCGGCCCGGGCATAATCCTCGCGCTGGAGTCGTTTGAACCGGAAGCCGCGTAAAGCTGGCGCCACGCGGTTGGGGACGGATTCAGGTTTCATATTTTAGACACGGATTTAAATGGAACGAAAACGCCCGCCGGTAACGAACGGGCGTGAAAGTGGAACGAGCCGGAGGCCGGCGTTCCTACCGCCTGGGAATCTTGGGGCGCAGGGAATTGACGATAGATTTTTTTACGGCCGGGTCGGCATCCAAGGCGGTGATGACGGTGACTTCGTGCTGGCGATAGACGGCCCAGTGGTCGAAATAGGGGGAGGGGATGCCGAAGCTGACACGAAAATAAGTCGAGGGTCTCGCCCCGTGGAATACCGGCTGCAATTCCACGGGGTGAAGGTTGAGGGTTGAGGGCCGGGCCGTGCCGGAGGCCGGCGCTCCTTTCCAGATGAAGCTGACGCGGCCGATGAGGTTGTCGCAGGTGCGGACGCGGGAGTTCCAAGCGGGGGTCATAAAGGAGAGCAGAAAGCAGAAAGCAGAAATTTCAGTTATTGACGATGGATTCGATGAGTTCAAGGGCTTCCAGATTCTTTTGATAGGCGGCGGGATGGACGAGGGCCACGTCGGGGACTTCGGGGATCTCGAAGTGCTGGATGAGGTCCTGCAGGTTATATTCGATGGGGGACGGCGCGCCTTGGTCCTGGATGGACAAGGTCACGTCCTTACCGCGCAACCGTTCTTCCATGAAGAGGCGCTCGATGCCTTCGCCGTCCCTGATGAACAGGGCCAGCTCGGAGCCTTCCCATTCCACCTCGTCGCGTTCGCCGGTGAGATTCATCTTGGTACCGGACCGCTTGACGCGGATGGTCTCGGTGCGGATGGCATAGCGCGTGCCCGCGCGAAAGCATTCACCCCGTGGAATGGTGTCGGGCGCATCGCTCGAAACAGACAACGATTTATTCCACGGGGGAACAGTAGAAATTGGTTCGCCCTGTGGAATGCTGGAAACAGCCAAGGATTTATTCCACAGGGGAACAGCAGAAATAGAGCCATCCCGATTTCTGTTTTCCGCTTTCGGAATTTCCAAATTTTTACAACACAGGATGTCGTCGTTGTCGTCCAGATAGCCGAGTCGCTGGATTTGGGAGAGGGGATAGAGCGGGGAGCGGACAGCGTTATATTCGGCGAGGGCGTTTTGGACGGCGTCCACCACGGCGGGGGCCACTCTCCAGGTGGCGCCGAAGACGGCGCGCTCAAGTTCCTTGCGTTCGGCCTTCTGCAGGATGAGCTGCATGGGATGCCTGCCGTTGAGGGCGAACAGCCGCTGGTATTGCTCTTTCTTGACGCGCCCGCTGGTCTGGTCGAACAGGGAGAGGTTGGTCTTGATGGTGCCGTCAACGTCCAGATAGATGTTGAAGGAGTTCGGAGTTCGAACATCGGAGTGGGTGAAGTTCCATTCCTCGCGGCAGGCGTCCCAGAGTTCCACGGTGTCCGGGGTGTGGCCGCCTTCGTACTGGCGGATGACGGAACCGCGGCGGAGGGAGAGACGGGCTTTGCCGAGGCGGGAGCAAAGCTCGGAGGCAGAAGATAGAAGGTCGGAGTTGGGGGAGAGAGTGTGGTGCTGCTGGCAGCCTTGGATATGGGAGCGGGCGAAGTAAATAATTCCGGTGCGGAATTCGGCTTTCGGGCCCCGGTTCTCGGAGTTCGGGGAACAAATATTGCCTGGGATGACGAGGTGCGCCCAAATGTGAGTGGCCAGCGCGGCGTGTGGCGCCTTGAGCGCGAAGATGAGACGTTGCAGGGTGGCTTCGTTGGCGATGATGCAGCCTTCGCCATAGGGCGAGCAGCGATCAAGGGCGATGCAGAAGCCGGCGATGGTGGAATCGATGGTGTCCTTGGACGTGCGCCCGTCGTGGGCACCGAAGGCCATCTCGACGGCGGGGCAATCGCTCTGCGCCAGGCCGGCGAGCCGGTCGCGGTATTGGTGGAGGTCCCACGGGAAGTTCAGGACGAAGCAGTCGGCCTCGAAGCCGGCGATGCGCAGAAGGGAGTAGAACCGGGTCAAGTCCGCCTGAACAAAATGAGTCGAGAGTCGAGGGTCGAGAGTCGAGGGCCGTTCGATATCGGCGCCGATAAGATACTTGGTTGAGGGGGCGGCGGTGCCGGCGAGGAGCTGGCCGTTGCCGCAGGTGAGATCCACGAGCACGGGACGGTATTGGGGCAGCGCGAGAGCCAGTGCGGCGGCCCATTCGGGCGGGGTATGGAACTGAGCCTGACCCTTGACGACGGCGTTGGCGGCGGACTCCAGATGCTGCTGGAGGTTGGCCGGGGCGATGCCGGTCTTGCGACCGGGGGACACGTGACCAGTGACAGGTGACACGGTTGTACGGCTCGTGATTTGGATGCGTGATGGCATGGGTGTTGTGGGTTGCTATTGCTTGCGACTAAGCCCGCAGGGAGCGAGGCGGCCTTTACTTGGGTTCGGGCTTTTCCATGGCCTTGCCGGTTTCCTCACGATCCTTGGTGCCGGCGATGACGGCACGCCAGGGGCGCTCGGCGGTGGCGACGGTTTTGAAGAGGTGAATGTTTTTGGCGGTGTGGAATTCAAGGCTGGGTTCGTCGGTGGCAGCCAGGGCCTCGCGCAGGTACCGGGCGGACAGGGTGACGGTGACGGTGCGACTGGCCGGGACGAGCAGGCGGTCGGTGGCATCGCCAATCATCAGCTTGTCCTTCAAGCCATGTGAGGAAATGGCGAGGGCGGACTTTCCAAAGTCGAGTTTGACTTCGTCGGCGACGAGGGCGACGCGGTCCACGGCGGCGAGCAGGAGCGCGCGGTCAATGGTGGCGACCGGCGACTGGTCCGGGGGCATGATTTGGGCATGGTTCGGATACTGGCCGTCGACGAGCTTGGCGAGCAGGGTGGTATCACCCCACACGAACTGGATGAGGTTTTTGGCGACGGTGACGGCGAGGCGCTTGGGTTTGTCCGGGTCGCCGTCGAGCAGGCGCAGGAGTTCGTGGACGGCGAAGGCGGGGATGATGAACTGGAGTTTTTTGCTGGTGGGCGCCTCGGCGCTGGTGAGGGCGAGGCGGCGTCCATCGGTGGCGATGACCAGGAGCTCATCGGCGATCTGCAGGCAGGTGCCGCAAAGGGTGTAGCGACCGGGGTCCTGGGCGGCGGCAAAGGCGGTGGACTGGAGCCGGGAGCGGAAGACGGAATCTTCCAGACTGAATTCGACGGCGTCCGGGCCGAGGCGGGGCCAGCCGGGGAATTCCTCGGGGCCGAGGGTGGTGATTTTGAACCGGGCATCGCCGCAGGCGATGAGGAGTTGGGAGTTCTTCCCGGTTTCAAGAGAAACATTTTCGCCGGTGGCGGTGCGGGCGATGTCATGCAGGAGGGCGGCGCGGATGGTGGCGTCCCCTTTGGCGTTGACGATGGCATCAATGCGGATGCGGATGAAGGCGTCGAGGTTGGTGCCGGTGAAGGTGACGGATTTTTCGTTGGCCACGAGCAGAACCTGCCCAAGGATGGGCAGGCTGCTGCCGCGGGCGGTGGTTTTGACGGCGTCGAGCGCCGCGAGGAGGTCGGTGCGGGGGATGGTTATTTTCATAAAGGCTAAAAGGAATTATTAGAAGGCCCAGCGGTGTTTCATCCAAAAGGGGAACTCGATGGTTGGGGAGCGAAGCTGGAGGGGGTAAAGGGAATCAATGCGCTTGGCAACGAGGCCCTCGAAGAGTTCACAGCCAAGCGCCTTGTTCACAGCCTGCAGCCGTGACCACGCGGCGGTGGGAAAGAGGTTGGGGTCGATGGCCTGACCAGCGTCACGCGGCGTGTCGAACAGCCCGCGCCGGATCTGGTCGGCTTGCAAGGCAGCGTCGGCGTAGGTGACGGCGAACATGAGGAGTTCGTTGGACGGCGGGGCAAATTGTTCGTGCGCCCACGGGATGGCAATGCCGCGCTCATTGACGAGGATGTTGTAAAGCACTTCCTGGCGCGCCTCGTAGATGGCTGGCGGGACACCGGCGCTCCCAGGAGTGTCCAGGATGATGAGGGAGCCTTTGCCAACGGGGACGCGGCGGGAGAGGGCTTCGACATCAAGCCAGTCGGGCAGATGCGAGGCATGGGTCTGCAGGCGGTCGAGGACGGGCGCGAAATTCTCGGTGATGCTCAACGGTTCATTCTCGCGATTGAACATGCGGCGGGTGGCGGGATGCACCCAGGCGCGCCAGCCGTTGAGCTTGGGGCCGTAATCCCAGAGTCCGTGCTTGGGCTGGGCGTGGTGCAACGGTCCGCCGTTGACGGGGCGGAGCGGGAAGGATGGGGGAAAGGATGGACTCACAGCAGCGTCTTTCCTTTCGATGGATGCAGTCTCACTTCCTCGGCGATGGCTGCGCGGGTTTTGGCTTCGATGCGTTCAAGGAAACTCATGCCGACACGGGTAAAGCCTTGCGCCCGTGTCTGGCTGGCGATGGCCAGCGCGGTTTGTTTGACCTTCGCACGGTTCAGGTGCGGAGTATGGTTGATGGATTCACTCATTTGATAAGGCCGCCTCACCCTTGGAGAGGGGGAGCGGCGGGCGGATTTGGGCGATGAGGGGTTGCATGGCGTCGAGGGTTTGTTCTTCGAGATCGGCGATGCGACGACGGTAGGCGTCAATCAGGTTGTCATACTGGTCCATGATGATCCTGACATCGTCATCGAGATGGTAGGTGAGTTTGATCCAGCCGGAAATGACCGCCCATTCGATGGCGTCCTGGCCGAATTGTTGAACGGAGCATTGCTCCTGTAATTTCAGCAGATAGTTTTTCATCATGCCCATAAAGGTTGAGGTTGAGGCCACGTAAAGGCGCTGCGCGCCCACGTGGCAGGGTTGAGGTAGGTTGAAAAGGGCCGTCCCGCCAAAGCAACCAAACGGCTCATTGCTCGAGGTGCAGCAGTGGCAGGACGGCTTTTCCGCAACACGGAAAATTATTCGGCGCCGCGGCCCTTGGTTTTGACCATGGCGACGATGGGACAGGCTTGCTCGATGGCCAGATTGACTTCGGGAGTGAAGGCGGTGTGGCGGGCGACGTGGAAATCCTTGACGGGTTTGATTTGTTCCTTCACGTCGAGAGCGTCCATGGCGTTGTGCCGGGCGAGCACGGCTTGGATTTCATCCACGATGGTCTGCGCCTTGTCTACGGGCAGGAGTTCACCGCTGATGGAGAGGCTGAAAGCCTGACGGAACCATTTTTCGAGCTGGTCACCGAGGATGGGGGCCAGCGCGGCCTCGGACTCGAGCTTGGCATAACGATTCTGGAAGGTGACGAGGACTTCGCCGGCGTCGGAGGGGATGGAGACGCTGCTGGGCGGCTCGGCCTTGCCGCGGTTCACCTTGAAATAAAACGGGGCGACAAACATGCGAAGTTCGGCCTTGTCGGTGGTTTGCGCGCCGACCAGAGCCTCGATTTGGGCGTCGCGGTTTTTGATGCGCGCGGCGATTTCGAACACCTGTTCGGCTTGTTTCGGGTCTTCGGGGTTGGAGAAAACCGGATAGTCGGTCTTGGTGGACTCCTTCCTGGCGGGCTTGGCGAAGGAGATTTTGCGCAGGCCGCCAGCTGCCGGCGGGGGGACAAGTGGTGACGGTTGACGGGGGACAGGAGTCGGCAGCGCTGGAAGCAGCGCGGGGGCTCCTCCTTCTTCGGCGGGTGGCCGTGTGGGGTGGAAACGACGTTTGGTGGTTAGTGTTGTCATAAAATCAAGGGGACACGTGACGGGTGACACCTGACGGGTGACAGGAACGACTTCTTACCTCGTCGCCTGCTAATTCTGGCCGTCGAGCTGGGTTTGGTATTCGGTGAGGCGCTGACGGGCCTCGGTAAGCTGGTGTTCGCTGTCGGCGATGAGGCGCTTGAGGTTGGCGATGCGGTTGGGCTTGGCGTTCTTCAACTGCGTATGCAGCTTGCCAATCAGGGTGGTGTGATAGGCGATGCGGGCCTGCATGTCGCGAATACCTTCTTCGGGAGTGCGCGGGGCGGGTCCCTTGCCGCTGTCGCGGCGGGCTTCGTCCACGACCTGCTCGATTTCGGTGGGGAGCGGGTCGTAGTCGGGCAGCGGGTCGGCCATGAGGGCGACGATAACGACTTGGAGGAAATTTTTCAACATAGGGTTTGTTCCGCCGCCGGGCTTTTTGTTTTCGCCCTCAGGGTTAGTTCAGGGAGAGCCAGGCGAGGTCGGCGTCCTTGAGGGCCTGGCGGACATTGCCGCAGGCGAAGGTGGCAATCTGCTTGATGTCGGCCGGGTTCTGGAGCCAGCGGCCGAGGAAGGTTTCAACCTCGGCGGGCTGCGGCGATTTGAATTCAAACACGGTGAACCGGCTCTGGAAGCGCGGCTCGAATTCGGCGATGCGGTCGTTGCTGGTGACGACGATGACGGTGCCGGGAAGGTCGTTGAGTTCGTCCAGCAGCGAGAGCATGCGGACCTGGGCGTTGGGGGACATCTTGTCGCACTCGTCAATCCAGACGGCCTTGTAATCGGAATACAGGTCGCGGTAGGCGAGGCCGTCGGCAATTTGCTGGACGGCGTCGAGGTTGATTTGGGTGCCATTGACGGCGGAGCCTTTGCCGGCGTTGATGGAGAATTTATTGCACTTGAGGCAATCGTAGAGGAGCCAGCGGGCGAGCGCGGACTTGCCGGTGCCGGGCGGCCCGGTGAACATGAGGAGCAGGCTGGCATTGCCGCCAGCCCGGGCGCGCACGACCAGGTTTTCCAGGCTGCGGGCGTATTCGGCTGCCTCGCCGATGAAATCATCGGGACAGTGGGGAATGAATTTGGAGGGTTGAGTCGTCAGCATTTTTTGCACTCATTGAGGGGTTTTGGGGTAAAGTAAAGGTCGAGTTCACCGCCGGCGGCGAGGATTTCCACGATGGAGATATAACCAAATTCGGCGTTCATGGGGTCGCCGAGGTCTGCCCAGCCGGTGGCCTGGTGTTGTGGGGGACTGGCGTCTGGCGTCTCGGGTCTGGGGTCGTCAGGACCGCCCTTGTCCTTCTCGGTGATATACCAGTTGCAGGCGCCGCCGGCGAAGTAATGGAGATAGGCGATGGCTTCGTCGCCCTTGCCGTCCTGGTCGTAGGTCTGGGGCATGGTGGCGACGCGATCGGCATACTCACAGAGTTTGTCGAAGAAGAATTGTTTTTCCTCACCGCGGCAAGAATCGGCGAGACAGGCCATCTGACTGTGGCCGATGAAGCCGCGAAGGACTTTCATGGCTTCCGTGGCTTCGCGCTTGGTGTGGGGACGACTCATTACCTCGTCGCCTACAAACTCACGTTCTTCGCGCGGCTGGTTGAAGTGATTTTCGACGGCCTGCTCGCTGCCGAAGGGGTCACTGGCTTCGAGCTGGGCGTTCCTGCCGTTGGCTTCCAAGATGGACGGGGGTTTGGGCGTGGGAATGGTCTCGGTGAATTCGGCAAGGGTGGCGGCGTCCTTGGTGTAGACGATGAGGCCTTCGGCTTCGAGGTTCTGGCGGGTGCCGTCGATGTCTCGGTCCGACAGCTCATCGCGCCGGGAGAAGATGACGAGGATGTCGGCGATCATTTCGGGGCCGGGCCGTTCGGTATAAATGGCGGTGAAGTTCATATGCGGGTTCATTTGAATTGTTCAATGAGTTTCCCGCGCGGACTTTCGCGCAGCAGAACCTTGGTGATGTGGGTGTATTGCGGGTCGGCCCATTGGCGGGCAAACGCTCTGGCATCATCCAATCCGTCGCGTCTCACTGTGGACCGCGTGCGGCCTGTCCCCTTTTTGTAGATGATGATTACAGTGGGGTA
>DASWZM010000257.1:0-1504 GCA_036404455.1 Occallatibacter sp.
TCCACGCCCATGAATTGCAGCAGGTCGCGCAGGATCGCAAAGCGCCGCCGGGCATAGTAGTTGCCGGTGCTGTAGTGGCAGTCGCCGGTGTGGCAACCGCTCACAATCACCCCGTCGGCGCCGCGCTCGAATGCCTTGATGATGAACAGCGGGCTGACCCGGCTACTGCATGCCAGCCGGATAACGCGCACATTGGCGTCCATCTTCAGGCGGCTGGTCCCGGCCAGGTCCGCCCCGGTATACGTGCACCAGTTACAGACGAAGGCTACAATTTTGGGAGACCACGGACGATCGCTTTGCTGTTTCTCGTCATAGGGCATAAACATCCTGCATCGCGGATCCTCGCGGATGTTCTATCTCCAACAAGATTATTGGATCCCAACCGACGTTGATGTGATGTACGTCACAACAAGACCCTGCTCACATCGCACCAATCAGATACGGAATGTGCCAGGTGCGGGCCTTCCGCGCGCCGCGTCCACGGCGACCGCATGCGAGACGCGCGCTGCAGGATGCAGACGCCTCGCCGGCCGTCCCGATAGATGCCCCCGTCGCCTCGCCTGCGAGAATGCTGAAGAGCTGAGGCGATTTATCGAGGCTTGTCCGGCGAAGCCCCTTCAGCAAGCGTCTCCAGCACGAGGGAAAGTGCATCTTCCCAGGAAGGCATCATGATCCCGAAGGTCTGCGCCAGTCGTTGGCACGACAGACGCGAGTTGGCCGGACGCCCGGCGGGACGTGGATAGTCGCTGGTGCGGATTGGAACCAGGCTGGGAACCGAAAAGCCAAAGGTCGCGGCAGACTGGGTCAACAACGCCTTTGCAAATCCGAACCAGGAGGTCTCTCCCGTGCTGGTCAGGTTGTAGATGCCGCTGCGCCCATCCAGCCCGCCGCCGGCGGGCGCAAGCAACTGCGCCAGAATACCGGCGGTAGCCTGAGCGATGCATTCGCTTGAGGTTGGTGCGCCGATCTGGTCATCCACAATACGCAACTCCGACCGTTCCCGGGCCAGGCGCAACATGGTCAACAGGAAGTTGCTTCCGCGCGCGCCATACACCCAACTGGTGCGCAGGATGAGGAAATCGCCACCCACAGCCTGGATGGCCTCGTCGCCCGCCAGTTTTGTCTTGCCATAGACATTGACCGGATTGGGTGCATCGGTCTCAACATAGGCCCCCTGCTTGGTGCCGTCGAAGACGTAGTCCGTCGAGTAGTGCACCAGCAGGCTGCCCAGCCGTTTGGCCTCCTCCGCGATTACCCCCGGCCCCGTGCCGTTGATGGTCGTGGCCAATTCATGTTCGCCCTCGGCCTTATCGACTGCTGTGTAAGCAGCGGCATTGATGAGGACCGCGGGCTGGGCCGCACGCACCGCTGCCCGGATCGAGTCAGGCTTGGAGAAATCGATCTCCGGATAATCGATCGCGGTGACCCGGCCCAGGCAGGCCAGCTTGTGGCGCAACTCCCAGCCCACCTGGCCGATGCGGCCGAATACAAGAATCCTATTGTT
>DASWZM010000258.1:0-6436 GCA_036404455.1 Occallatibacter sp.
GGAAAACGGCTGACCTTTTGCAGAAGATTATGTGCCCACGGCGCATAATGTGAATTGAATAGGGCGCGATAGCCCGACAGCAAGGGTGGTGAGCTCCACCAAGCGAAGCACAGGTCAGGAAGCTGCGCACAAACAGGCGCGGAAGGAGAGGGCCTTGTTTTCGTGGATTTGGTCAGCAAATTATCACCTCGCACACCGAAAAAAGCGGCCTAACTCCTTTAACGTCTAATATCTGCAAATAACTCGTTTTTGAATCAAGAATTTGGAGTGAAACCAATGCCGTAACTCACTGAAAACAAGGAGTTTGTTTACAGAGACGGGGTGGGGGGGGTGGAGGTTACTCATGCGTTAACCCAGCGACAACGCCCTGCTGCTTGCGCTCTCCCGGCAATGCAGACCCTCTGCTCCCGTGCGGGCGCTGCCCGCAAGTTATTGGACAGGCTCTTAGACTATCTTCGTATGCGACTGTTTGTTGGGATTCCGTTGGCGGCTGTGGTCATCGGCGAGCTCGCGGCGGTCTCGGCGCGGCTCAAATCCACTCGGGACGGGCTGCGCTGGGCGGCGCCCGAATCCTGGCACGTCACCCTGCAATTCCTGGGCAATACCGGCCCGGAAACATACGCGTGCCTCGTCGCGCGCCTGCGCGAACTGCGTTCGCCGCCCGTTCCGGTGCGTCTTGAGGCGCTGGACTTCTTCGACCGCGCCGGCATCTTCTTTGCCGGCGTCGGCCTCACTCCCGAGCTGCTCTCCATCGAGCAGCGCGTCACGGCAGCCACCGCCCGTTGCGGCTTCGTCTCCGAGACGCGGCCCTACCATCCGCACATCACGCTCGCGCGCGGCAAGGGCCAGGGCCGCGGCCAGCCCATCCGCGAACTGAAAACGCGGATTCAACTCCAGCCAACCTTCACCAGGTTTGCCGCCCGCGAATTCCTTCTCTACGAAAGCCTGCTCTCGCCCACCGGCTCCCGCTACGAGATCCGCGAGCGCTTCCCCCTCGACCGTTGAGCCTCGCGAGCCAGGCTGTTCCCCGCGGATAACTGACCCATGCGTCAAGTCCCCCGGGTCCGGCCATCCCTCCCATTTTCAAGTCGCGCTCAGAGCCAAAGTTCACTCATCGGTCATCAGTCATCCCCGGCGACTGCTCCCTGCTCCCTGTTCCCTGCCTCAATCGAATACCACCGTCTTATTCCCGTAGCAGAGGATGCGGCGGTCCAGGTGCCAGCGCACGGCGCGGGAGAGGACGATCCGCTCCAGATCCCGCCCCCGCGCCACCAGATCTTCCACCTGGTCGCGGTGCGAGATGCGCGCCACATCCTGTTCGATGATCGGTCCATCATCAAGCAAATCAGTCACATAGTGGCTGGTGGCCCCGATCAGTTTCACCCCCCGCGCCTGCGCCGCGTGGTAGGGCCTGGCCCCTGTAAACGCAGGCAGAAACGAGTGATGCACGTTGATGATCGAGGCTGGGTAACGGGCCACGAAGGCCGGGGAGAGAATCTGCATGTAGCGCGCCAGCACCACCAGCTCAACCCCCTTCGATTCAAGCAGTTCCAGCTGCCGCGCAACAGCTTCCGCGCGCCTGTCCGGCGTTACCTCGACGTATTCAAACGGAACCCCGTAAAACGCCGCCAGCTTCTCCACATCCCTATGATTCGAAACGATTAATGGGATCTCGCAGAGCAGTTCGCCGGTGCGCCAACGGTGCAGCAGATCGGCCATGCAGTGCAGGTATTGCGAGCAGAACAGGGCCACCCTGAGCGGCCGCGCGCCGGAAGTCAGCTGCCAGCGCATGCCGAGCTCCGCGGCCAGCGGGGCAAACGCAGCTCTAAAGCCTTCCAGATCAAAAGCTTCCTGTTGGTCCGGCGGGCAGGGAGAACCGTCCGCCGGGCCGCCGAGCGCCCACTCCACGCGCATGAAGAACAGGCCCAACTCGTGGTCCTGGTGCTGGTCGGCGTGCAGAATGTTGGCGCCCCGCTCGTATAGCAGGCCGGAGACGCGGGCCACCAGTCCCTTGCGGTCCGGGCAGTCGATGAGCAGAACGGCCGAATCTTTCATGTTCTCACCAGCCTAACCCCTCGAAGCCGTCTTCCAGGCCACAACGAGCCGTTGCCGTGGGGTTTTGGTGCAGTCCACTTCGGCTTCAAGTGCACTGCCGGTAGCGCCCGTTCCATGGGCACGCATCGCGAAATTGCTTCATGGGCACGCGTCGCGAAAATGCCGTCCAGCCTGCTCGACCGGGTCCAATTTCGTCCGATCTGGCTCGACCGGGTCTAGAGCTTCGCGGGAGCGAGGAAAAAGACGCCGGGGCATATTCTGTCCCGGCGATGCGCATGCAACGCAATGAACTCTTTCGTTAACAGTGAGTCAGGCGGCTGTATCCCGCCGCACTTGCAACGGCGCGCTCAACTGTTGGCGGAGGTTGCCTGCCAAGTCGGCCACCATGCGCAGCTTGTCGGCGATGGGAGAGGACGCTTCGCTGCCGGAGAGGGCTAGCTGCGAGTGCAGCAACAACCCGGCAACGGTGGTCTTCAGCTCGGTCTCGATGGCAGCTGCCGCCGCGCGGCGGGCCAGCGTCTGCTCCCGCTCGCGGCGATGCAGGGCGGCGCGAATCTCCCGGATCAGCCGGGCCGCGCCGGAAAGGGCGAAGTTGATCTGCAGGGGAATCGCCAGCCCGGCGCGCTCCCAGATCGCTTCGGCGGCGGACGGGTCGCACTCGGCCATGGTTTCATCCACCACCACGGCGCTAAACTCCCGGCGGCGCAGCGCAGCCAGCGCGTCCTTGCGCCCCTCAGCCAGTTCAACCTCCATGCCCAGTTGCGCGCCTACCACGGCGGCGCAGTTACGGGCGCCTTCGATTCCGGTCACAATCAGAATGCTCATCCCCTGCTCCTCGTTCGCTCCCCCGGCCAGTTCATGACCCGGGCTTGTTCTTCCGGCCCGCGCAGATTCCAATTCCGCTTGGGGCCCGTGACTTTTCCCGAAATCGCCCTATCGGCGCAACCCCTTCCGGCTCCAGTCCGGGCCGGCTACTCTTCCCGAAGAGGATCGGCGATGCCGTATTCCTTCAGCTTGCGGTAGAGAGTGGTCTTGCCGATGCCGAGCAATTTCGCGGCCTGCAGCTTGTCGCCGTTGAGGGTGCGAATGGCCCCCAGGATGGCCTGGCGCTCGAGATCGGCCAGCGTCTTCACCTCGGGTGCGCCGCCCTCCCCGGCCGGCCCGGCGGATACCGCGGCAGCGCGCCGGGCGTCCAGTCCCTGTTGCTGAAGCTGCGTCGGCAGGTCGCCGAGGTGCAGAACCGGCCCGGAAGACAGCGCGCAGGCTCGCTCCACCGAGTTTTCAAGTTCGCGCACATTGCCCGGCCAGTCGTGCCGCATCATGGTGCGCAGGGCCTCGTCGCTCAACGTGAATTTGGTGCCGTGCTCGCGGCTGATGCGGTCCAGGAAGTGCGCCGCCAGCAGCGGGATATCTTCGCGCCGGTCGCGTAGCGGAGGCAGGCGCAGATTGACCACGTTGAGCCGGTAGAAGAGATCCTTGCGGAAGGTCCCCTTTTCGACCATTACCGCCAGGTCGCGGTTGGTGGCGGCCACGATGCGCGCCTTCATCGGCACGCGATGGGTGGCCCCGACCGGCCGCACCTCTTTTTCCTGGAGAGTGCGCAGCAGCTTGGCTTGTAAATCCAGCGAGAGTTCGCCGATCTCATCCAGAAACACCGTGCCGCCCTCGGCCGAGACCAGCAGCCCGTCCTTGGAGCGGTTGGCTCCGGTGAAGGCGCCCTTGACGTAGCCGAACAGTTCGCTTTCGATCAGCGTGGGCACCAGCGAGCCGCAGTCCACCGGCAGGAAGGGTTTTTGAGAATTGGGGCCGTAGGCGTGGATGGTTCGCGCCACCAGCTCCTTGCCCGTGCCGCTCTCGCCGAGGACCAGGACCGGGTGCGAGCTCTGGGCGACTTTGGAAAGGATGCGGTAGAGCTTCTCCATCTCCCCGGATCGGCCGATCATGGCGCCCAGGCCTTGACTGAGCCGCAGCCGTTCCCGCAACTGGCGGGTGGCGGTGTCGGTCAGGTGGCTGGAGGCCGCGCGCTCCAGCACTGTCGAAAGTTCGTCGATGGCGAAGGGCTTGGTCAGGTAGTCGCAGGCGCCGCAGCGCATCGCCTCCACGGCCGCATTCACAGATCCCGAGGCGGTCATGGCGATCACCGAGGTATCCGGGTAGAGCAGCTTGACCTCGGAGACCAGCTCCAGACCCTGACTGTTCCCGAAAGGAAGGTTGACCAACAGAATGTCGGCCGCGTGGCCGCGCATCTGGCTCCGCGCCTGGCCCATGTCGCCGGTGCTTTCGACCGCATAGCCCAGGCTGGCGGCAATTTCGGCGCAGGCAGAGCGCACGGCCGCGTCCGCATCCACCACCAGCAGGTGCAGCCGCACCGCCGGCTCCGCAAGTTGAGGAATAAACTCCATGGTTCTCGAATTCAGAACTGTTTCGAGCATTGTATTCGCCTCACACGTGATTGGGTCAATTGGATGATGAAGGCCGGATTTGCGAGGGCCTGGCCGCGGTGTTTCAGGGATCCGGATTCAGCGGGTCCGAACCGGCAGCTCGATCTCAAAGCGCGCTCCCATCGGGGCGCGGTGTGCCGCGTGAATCCGGCCGCCCGCTGCTTCGACAATTGAACGGGTGATGGACAGACCCAGCCCGCGATGGGTGGCCGGCCAGCCTCCGCCGGTTGAGGAGCCGCTCGAGCGGGTGCTGTAGCCGGCTTCGAAGATCTGCTCCAGCGACTTGCGGGGAATGCCAGGTCCGCTGTCTTCAATGGTCAGGGAAAGCCACCCCGAGGCACCGGCTTCCGTGGGCTGCTCGCGCACGCCCAGTTGGATTCTGCCGCCCCCGGGCATGGCCTCGGCAGCATTCTTGACCAGGTTCACCAGCACCCTGGTCAGATCCTCTCCCGTCAGCCTCAACGGCTTGGCGCCCCCTTCGATGTCTACCGTCAGGGCGATCGAGGGCCCGGCCAGCGCGGCCAACAGGTTGCGGTTGGCGAGCAGCTCTCCGGCCAGGTTGTCGATCGGCTCGGCCGGCATCAGATCCCAGCGCCGGGACGGCGCAAGCCGGCCGCCGGCTGAGGTTTGCGCCGGCAATCCTTCCGGGTCGCGCACGGCGGCCCGGGAGGAAGCGGCCGGCGGAGTCTCGCGGGTATCCAGAGCAACCAGTTTTTCCACCAGCCGGCGGCTGGCCGCGGCCACCAGCCGCAACTCGTTTCCGTAGTGAAGAAACGGGGTTGCCAGCACCCCCGGCTCCTCAAGAAGATCGCAGTAAAGTCCCAGCGCCGTCACCATGTTTCTGGCGTCGTGCGCAACCTCCGCCAGGTTCTCGCCCTCGCTGCGCAGGGTGGCCAGCGTCTCCACCACCGCTTCCACCCGCTTGCGCTCCGCTCCGCCCCATCCCGCCGTCGCTTCTGTCTGCTGCATGGCCCGCTCCCGTTCCCTCTTGGTTGTCAGTGCTCAGTGTTTAGAGATCAGAGATCAGTGACCCTCGTCGATGTCTGGCCCCAGTCCCTTTTCCCTTTTCCCTTTTCCCTATTCCCTATTCCCTGTTCCCTGTTTTCGCCCTTCCCGTTTCTGTTTCTGTGCCCGGGTTTTGTCCTCTTCTAATACACGTGGCGTGCCAAACCAGAACGCCCTTGCTAAGTTCCTGATAAGGGAAGACCTGACTGTCCAATTCCCGTACAGCCCGCAACGCCCAACCCAAGCCATCTCTCCCAAAATGGAACCAGGTCGCCGGAGAAAACCGCTTTAAATGATTTGCTTTCAGATGGTTAGAGCATGATTCCTGTTCCGGGATCTGCAAATTGCCATTTCCCGTCCTGGAACCAGCCTCCAACCCGCCTCCGCGCCGCTCCCACTCTCCCGTACAATCCCTCTATGCACGCCCCATCGCAGTTCTTCCGTCCCGGCGGCAGGACCCCTGCCCAGCTTCGTCCCCTCTCCCTCACTCCCGGCTTCGTCCAGACCGCCGAAGGCTCGGTGCTGGTGTCGCTGGGCAACACCCGGGTGTTGACCAATGCGACGATTGAGCAAGGGGTTCCGGGCTGGCTGCGCAACACCGGCCGCGGGTGGGTCACGGCGGAGTACGCCATGCTGCCCCGCTCCACCGTCACCCGCACCCCGCGCGAGAGCGAGAAGGGCAAGATCGGCGGCCGCACGCATGAAATCCAGCGGCTGATCGGGCGCAGCCTGCGCTCGGTGGTGGATATGAAGGCTCTAGGCGAGCGCACGGTGATTCTGGATTGCGACGTGATCCAGGCCGACGGAGGAACGCGCACCGCGGCCATCACCGGCGCGGCGGTGGCCCTGGCCCTGGCCCTGAACGCCCTGGTCGAGGCCGGCACGCTCAAGGCTTCGCCGCTCCGGCAACTGGTGGCGGCCACCTCGGTGGGCAT
>DASWZM010000259.1:0-3242 GCA_036404455.1 Occallatibacter sp.
GATGACGTTCGCGCCATTATCGACTTGCTGCCGGGCCACGCTTACCGCTTCCTCGAATTTGCCTTCCTTGACCAGCTTGGCGAACTTCGGCGATCCGGCCACGTTTGTCCGTTCACCGATCATGATGTAGACGCCGGGCTGCTGAGTGAAGGGCTGTGAGCCGGACAGACGGAGGGGCTTCGGCGCCGGGGTTAACGTCAAGCTCTCGGGCACGCTCATGCTCTGCCCTCGCTTTGCAGGGCGAAGGATTCGTCGCCAGGCGACGCCCCAAACTTTCGCGGAGGCTGGCCCTCGAGCGCTTTGGCGATAGCCGCGATGTGCTCGGGAGTGTTGCCGCAGCAGCCGCCGGCAATATTGATCAGCCCTGCCCGCGCAAAGTCGCCCAGGTAACGGGCCATGTCCTGCGGCCCCAGATCGAATCCAGTCGCCGAGAGGGGATTCGGCAATCCGGCATTCGGGTAGCAGGAGATCGCCACGTCCGCCCTTTCCGACAGTTCGGAAAGGAACGGATACATCAGATCGGGGCCGAGAGAGCAGTTGAGCCCCACCGACAGCGGTTTCACGTGCTCGACCGCGATCCAGAACGCCTCAGTGGTCTGTGCCGAGATCATCGTCTCGCCGCCGCGGCCGACCGCCGCCGAGATCATGACTGGGAGTTCTTTATGGTTCGCAGCAAGGCCGTCCTGATCGAACACCTCACGGATGGCCACGAGCGCAGCCTTGGCGTTGAGAGAGTCGAAGATTGTTTCGACCAGAAGCAGGTCTACGCCGCCGGCAATGAGTGCCCGCACCTGCCGGGCGTAGGCGGCTTTCACCTGGTCGAAGGTGACTACCCTGAAGCCCGCATCGTCGGCATCGGGCGAGTTGGAGAGAGACACGGTCAAGGGGCCAATCGCCCCCGCCACGAACCGCTGACGCCACGTCGCGTTCGCCACACGATCGGCCCATTCCCTGCACTGCCGCGCCGATTGCTCGTTGATCTCCCAGGCCAGATTGTTGAGGAACTCGTCGTCGATGACCTTCTGGTAAAACGCGGGATCCTTGCGGCCGCCGTGCTCGCGCGGATCGTCCACGAAGAATTCGCTCTGGGTAATGCTGGTGGCGCCGAAGGTGTTGGTCTCAATGATGTCCGCCCCGGCCTCCAGAAACCGGCGATGGATGTCACAGATCATCGCCGGCTGAGTCAGGGAGAACAGGTCACCGTTGTTCAGCAGGTCCTTGGTCGCGTTTTTGAAGCGCTCCCCGCGGGCGTCCGCTTCCGTCATGCCATAGGTGCGGATCGTCGTGCCCATCGCTCCATCGATGATGGCGATGCGACTCTCGAGGACTCGTTGCAGAGGATGTTGGTGAGCTTTAGTCATTTCTCTCCCTTTTCGCCGTCATACACGAACACTCGGTTGCGGAGAGTCTCAAGAGAACTTTGCATAGAACGAAGACCTCAATTCCGCCGGGGAGCGGATGGTGCACTCATCAGAATAGCTGTTGACCCGGAACACGCCAAAGCGATCCGGAACCTGTGAGGGAACGTCGGTGAGCTATTTCGCCGCGGTCAGAGCGCTCACCGGCACCAGCATGTCTTCCTTGCGCATGACCAGGTTGGTGGCGTTCAGCGTGGCCAGTTCGAAGCCGTGGCCGTGGGTGATGGCGTCGGTGGGACAGGCTTCCACGCAGTAACCGCAGAAGATGCAGCGGTTGTAGTCGATGTTGTAGACCTTGGCGTAGCGCTCCGACGAGGAGATGCGCTGCTCGGCAGTGTTTTCCGCGGCCTCGATGAAGATGCAGTTCGCGGGGCAGGCCGCCGCGCACAGGAAGCAGGCTACGCACTTTTCCAGGCCGTTCTCGTCGCGCTGCAACACATGCGCGCCGCGGAAGCGCTGCTCGAAGACCGCTCCGCGCAGGGGACCCTTCCCGTCCGGGTAGTTCTCCACCAGCGAGGGTTCCAGCATCTCCCGGAAGGTGATGCTCATGCCCTTGGCAATGCCGGCAATGTTGCCCACGATCGACATGAGGCCAGTATACGATGAATTCGTGGAGGGATTCAGGATGCGGATGAGGGTTTGGACGGCAGCTTGCCTGTTTGGGTTGGGCGTCGGGGCGACGACTGCGCAGACGCCGGCGCAGAGCCAGCCGCAATCGGCGCCGGCGGGTCAGATGGGCGCCATGGACATGGGCCACGGCAAGAGCATGGACATGAGCAAGTGCACATGCGGTTGCACGGACACGGGCATGGGTCAGGGCAAAGGCATGGACATGGGCCAGGGCATGGCGATGGGCAAGCCTTCGGTCCCGGCCGGTCCGCTGAAGATCACGTTCCGGGACAAATCCGCCGAGTGGACGCCGGCCACGCTGGCCGCTCTACCGCACAAGACCCTGACCGTCTGCAACGAGCACATTAAGGCCAACCAGACCTACTCCGGCGTGCCGCTGCTCGACCTGCTCAAGCCCCTGGGCGTGCCGGAGAAGCCGCACGGCAAGGAGTTCCGCCTGTATCTGGTGGCCGAGGGCGCGGATGGCTACCAGGTGGTCTACTCAGCGGCCGAGGTCACCCCCGACGTGCACGACGTCACAGTGATCGTCGCGGACACCCTCGAAGGCAAGCCGCTTGCGGAGAGCGGGCCTCTTCAGTTAGTTGCCACGGGCGAAAAGCGCCCTGCCCGCTGGGTGCGCAATCTGGTAGCCATCCGAGTGTTGACGGCTGAGTGATTGCGCACCCTTCGTCCTGACGCCCCAGGAACTCAGCGGGGCGTGTCCGCATGTTTCGGCTGTGCCGGCTTGGCCTGCTCATGCGGCGCAGCTTTTTGGGGAGCTGCACGTCCGGGCGCTGACTTTTCCGGAGCAGATCGTTGTGGAGCAGCCTTGCTGGGGGCCGACCGTTCCTCAGGCCGTGCCTTGTTGGCCTCCGGCTGGGCGTGCGGCGCGGGCTTTTCCAGCGCAGCCTTGCTGGGAGCGCGTTCCGGTGCATTCCGTTCCTCAGGTCGTGCCTTGTTGGCCTCCGGCTGGGCGTGCGGTGCCGGGCGGGCTGGGACTTCCGGCCGGGCCTGTTCCTTGCCGTGTGCCGCTTCAGCGGCGTTGGGACGCGCTTCCGCAGGCCCGTGCGCTTGCACAGCAGGCGGGTTGTGTACCGCAGGCGGGGCCACGGGATGCACGTCGCGATCGGCCACAAGCGGCTTGGCTGCGACCAGACTGGCCGGGCGGCCATGATTGACTGAGGCAAACTGGGCCCGATTGGTGCTGGCCGCATG
>DASWZM010000260.1:0-4263 GCA_036404455.1 Occallatibacter sp.
CGAATCGGAAGCGGAGCCGCCCAGCCATCACACCGGCGGCGTCTACGGATTCCTGGCCCCATCGCCGGAACTGCCGCGCCGGCCCGATGTATGGCAGACCTTCGATATCACGCTGATCGGCCGGAAAGTGACTTTGGTTCAAAACGGCCAGACCATCATCGCTAACCAGGAGATCCCCGGTATTACGGGGGGCGCATTGGACAGCCACGAAGCGTTGCCGGGGCCAATCTATCTTCAAGGCGGCGAAAAGGGCCATGTTGCCTTTCGCAACATTGCCCTCACTCCCGCAGAATAATCGGCTGACCTGCAACAGCGGGCCACTCAAATCGGCACCGGTCAGCCCATTTCTCCCGGAGGCCGAAAGAGTTCGGAATTCCTTCGACCTGTCCCTCTCGTGTAACCACAGCAATATGATCTGCAGGCGCAACGTTCTGGATATTGGCAAGCAACCCGGCGAATCGTTCGAAAGGAACTTCCGGATCGGTAATCACGAATATCGTGTCGTCTTGGATGTTGTCTTTCGCTTGAGCAATCCGTGAAAGCATCTCGGACTGGCTCACTCGCGAATCCTGATCGCCACCGCCGATCTGCCCGTCCGAGCGAAGGTACACGGTGAATCCATTGAATTCACAGTTGCTCAACGGCTCGGCTCGCATCCGCATCATCGGTATACGGATACCCGACGACACTTGACTCTGCACCGCAAACACGCACAGCATCAGAATCAGAAACAGACACGCCAGCGGCACAGCCAAGAGCGACCGCAGTCCATCTAGATTCATATCGATTTGGACACTGAACTCAAAAAGATTGTTCCCGCGCATTCAATGAGTCAAATGGATAACCATTTCGGGAGATTCTGTAATCAGACTCGACTCGCGATGCCGGCAAACGTCCTCGGGTATGCCCCAGCTTTCAGTTTCGCTACCGGAAGATGTGCAGAACCTGCCAAATGCCGTAGAGGCCGAGCGCCATTGCAGCTTCCAGGCCGATTGCCACGCAGAAGCCAACCGCGCAACTCCCGTCCTGCGCACCACTCCCGTCCTCCGCATTTGATGAGGACATACAGTCCGTTTTCCTGCGGAAAACAGGAGCTTCGGACACCGAAGGCGTCAAAACGGAACCGGCAAGATCGTCCCTGAGCAAAAAGGTCCTGGATGATCCAGCTTCAAGCGCGTTTAAAATTGGGCTCGCCACGTTGATTTCTCCCTCCCGAGATTCCTATCGGCAAAATGCTGCAGTGAGTAGCCTCACGTCCACTGGAGTTGTAACTGGCGTACTTGGCATCGCACGATTGATTTTCGGGTCTCTGCTCTTGGAAATATGTGATGCACATCACTTCGCCGCGGCAAGTCTTTCACCGCGAGGCCCAGTCTTCGCCTTCGTCTCCTGCACAGGGGATTCACACAATGCCTTTATCATGTCGTTTGGAGGACGAAACCCCATGAACCTCACCGGCAACACCATCCTCATCACCGGCGGCGGCTCCGGCATCGGCCGCGGGCTTGCCGAAGCGCTTCACGCGCTGGGTAACCAGGTCGTCATCGCCGGCCGCCGCAGGCAGGCGCTCGACGAAACCACCGCCGCCAACTCCGGCATGAAGTCGCTCACCCTCGACATCGAAGACCCCGCCGCCATACGCTCCTTTGCCGACGCGGTGGCTGCCGATTTCCCCTCCCTCAACGTGCTCGTCAACAACGCCGGCACCATGCGCCCTGAAAAACTGCTCGACCAGCCCGCCGGCCTGGCCGACGCCGAAGCCATGGTCACCACCAACTTGCTCGGTCCCATCCGTCTCACAGCGGCTCTTCTGCCTCTGCTCCACAAGCAGCCCCACTCCACCATCGTCAACGTCTCCTCCGGACTGGCTTTCCTTCCGCTCGCTCTGACGCCCACTTATTGCGCCACCAAGGCCGCACTGCACTCCTACACCCAGTCGCAGCGCCATCAGCTCCGGGCAACGAATATTGAAACCCTCGAACTCATCCCTCCCTATGTAGCCACGCAACTCATGGGCGGCGCCGCCGATCCGCGCGCCATGCCATTGGACAAGTTCATCGCCGAGGTTATGGAGATCCTGAAAACCCAGCCCACGCCCGCCGAGATCGTGGTTGAAAACGCCAAGGGCCTGCGCTTTGCCGCCGAGAGCGGCAAATACGACGCCATCTTCCAAGGCCTCAACGCTGCCATGGCCGGCATTCGCTAAGGAACCTGTCCAAGAACTCGGTGGGAACGTAGGGTAATGGTAGGTCGGGGCTTCAGCCCTGGCATTTAGGCCGCAAAAATGTCGGGCTTTAGCCCCTGAAGGAATGCCCACCTCGCAAGAAGGGCTCGTTCAGGGATTCACCAAAGAAATAAGCGCATCGCAACAGCAACGGCAGCAGGCGGCCAGGAACTCCGGAACTAGCTTCTCCCCTCCCTGCTCCGCTTGCGGAAGACCACCTTCAACTCCCGCCGCCAGTGCTCGGTCAGCGCGATCAGTTCCCACTCCACCTGCGGCGAGAAGTAGCGCAGAACCGGCTCGTTGGCGGGGTGAATCCGCAGTGCCGGCGCGGCCAGCAGAAGGCGCGGAGTCAGCGACGAAACCTCCGCGCCGGCAAAGTATCCCTGGCGCTCGAAAGCCGACAGCGGCCTCCCGCCCCCACCGCCCACGGCAGGCTGGCGGTCGTCGTTCAGCGCCCGCACCCGAATCCAATAGTCCAGCGCTTGCAGCGGCAGGTGCAGGTCCTCGTCGGCCTTCAATTCGATCACCGCCAGCCGCCCGTTGCGGTCCAGCGTCAACAGGTCCAGCAGGCCGCGATCGCCGCTCGAAAGCGCGGGGACCTGTGTGTAGAGCAGATCCCCCCGCAGACCGGGCAGCAGTTCGGCGATTCCGCCGCGGAGCCGCGCCTCCAGCCATCGCTCCGGTTGCAGGCGGAACAGCGAATCGGTGTGCGCGCCGTCAGCGTGGCGGCTGAGGAAGAGGCGTGCGCACAGATCGCGGCAAAGTGTTTCGTTCTCTTCCGTCAGCGGCGTCTCGTTGGCTCCCGCGCCAAACGTGATTTCGTCCTCGCGTGCAAACGACTTGGCCGCAAACCCATGCCGCACCCGCGCAAACTCCAGGCCATGCAAGTGCAGCCCAACCTCGGTCGCCGAAACCGCCCGCACCTCCACCCGCTCCCTGGCCGCCGCCGGAACCAGCGCCAGCAGCCGGTCGATCCCCGCCTGGCGCCGCTCGATGGCCGCCGCGGCTGAAAATGCATGCACCAGCCGCGAATCGAAGTTCCCCGTGTCGCGAAAGTCCACCGTCGCAAGCTCTTCGCTGCGTTCGTCGAGAGTAAAAAGCTGGAAGTCGGCGGCCGCGTGGTTCAGCCAGGCCATTCTCTCCGCTGTGGTGCGCCAGGTTCCGGCCGGCACAATCACCTTCAGCCCGCCAAAGTGCCGCCGCCCGCCGCCCTTCTGCCTGCAATAGTCCAGCCACAGAATTCCCAGCGTCAGAATGCCGTCCACTATGGCCGCGGACTCCGCCTCGCTCACGCCGATCACCGCATCCGCGGCCGTTCCGCGCAGCAGGCGCCCGCGCACATAGGCTGGCCCGAAGCTGTGCTCCAGGTCCATCGCCGACCGCATCCCATCCACCTTCGATCCGATAAAGCTCCGCCCCAGCGCCCGTTCCAGCAGCCGCTGATAATTGCGGCGCGCGGCGTCGCGGGCGGTGGGAGTGCGGCGATCGCTGGTGGGCGTCAGTTCCAGAGCCTGCGGCTTCACAGCCCCCATGCGGCGGGTCATCAGGCGCAGGCACTGCGCGCGTTCCTTGAGGTCCAGAACCGTGCGGATGAGATTCCGCTCCTCGCTCCACAGCTGCAACAGGCAGCGCCCATGCTGCTCGGTCACGGCATAGCGGGCGGTGCGCATGTCGAACAGCACCCGCCCATCCTCCAGCACCGCCGCCGCGGGGTGATCGGCAAGATATTCTTCGATGCTTTGCGCCAGCCGGCCGGGCGAGGGCGCAGTTTCATCGGCCGCCATCCAGCCGCCCTTACCAGCCCTGCCGCGCGCGCAGGCTCGTGATGTGCGCCGTGTGGTGGCGGGAGTGCCAATCGTAGAGCGCCAGCACCTTGGCAAGATTCTGGCGGCCCTGTTCGGGGTGGTCGAAGCCCTTCCGGAAGTCCTCGTCGGAGAGCGATTCCAGCAGCCCCACCCAGCGTCCGTGCAGCGCTTCAATCAGCCCCAGCGACACATCCACCGGCAGCCAGCGGCTATCCGCCAGGTTGGCCCAGGCGG
>DASWZM010000261.1:0-18273 GCA_036404455.1 Occallatibacter sp.
CCACTGCCTCGGGCGTGAGTCCCGCCGCGGTATGCAACAAGGGGGCAAAACGAATCTCCGCATAAATGACCCCATCCTGGCTCAACTGTTCAAACAGGTCTTCGGTGACCAGGCGAAGGGCGTCTTCACTCTGCATCAACTGAAATCCACGCGGGGCCCGGGTTAGAAAATCAGCCAGGCTGGCGCACTGGGGCGGAGCGATGAACTCGGCGTCGAACTCCCGGCGGGAGATGGAAGGGACAAGCCGGGAGACAGCCTGGTAGCTCATCGAGCAGTCCAGATGCAGGTGCAATTCGACTTTAGGCATTTGCGGCATCTGCCGAAGTGTCTCCAGAGGAGAGCCGGGACTAATTCCAGCGCTTCTTGTCGTCGGGGTCTTCGTCGATTTGCTTGCCGTGGCCGTCGAAGCGGACGGTGCGTCCCTGGGAACGCATGTAGACCTCGAACTTGCGGGCGGCGCGGCGGCGCTTCCAGCGGTAATAGCGGTTGCGCAGGCCGTACCATTGTTCGCTGAAGGCGAAGGAGAGGCCGCGGCGCGGGGCGATGCGGATGAAGAGCAGGCCTGCGAGCGCTCCGCCCAACTGGGCGAAGGCGTACATGCGCTGCTGGCCGAAGAGCATGGCGATGGAGATGAGGGCGAAGAGGATGGCCAGGTAGCGGGCCTTGATGCCGATGGTGAAGAAGAGCAGGAACTCCATGTTGCCGTAGAGCGTGCCAATGGCGACCAGGAGGCCGAAGATGCCGCCGAAGCAGCCGTAGAGGGGGATTTCGATGAGCGGAAGCCCGAGCGTGCCGCTGACCGCGTAGATGGCGATGGCCGCGGCCGCGGTGCCGAGGACGGAAACGGCGTAAAGGCTGGTGACCCAGCTTGAGGTGTGCAACTGCTCAAGAAAGCCGGCCAGGAACCAAAGGGAAAGCAGTTCGAAAAGGGTTCCGATGAGCCCGAGATGGATGAAGCTGTAGGTGAAGGGTTGCCAGAGGGCGCCGTGGAGGAAGGCTTTGGGAAGGAAGACGAGGAGGCTGGCCAACTGCCCCGCACCGGCCGGAAACGCAAATTGGGCCAGAAGCAAGGCAAAGAAGGCGAAGAGATTGACGAGAATCAGGCGACGCGTGGCGCCGCGGAAGTCGGGGAAGGAAAACGGACTGGAGCCGAGTCTGGGCATCGTTGTGAACAGGGTAAACGGTGGAGCAGGCGAGTGTCATGGGGCGCAGGAAACGCGGCGAAGAGCGTTGCCCAAAGTGCTTACGGCGTTCCCGGAACGGGTCCGGCAGCCGGCCCCTTGGCGGGAGTTGAGGGCAGATCGGGAACTTGCAGGACCAGGCCTGTGGCGTCGCTCTTTACGGTGATGGGCAGGACGGCCGGGCCATAGGACTTGAGGGTTTTGGATTGCGTGCGATGGTCCGCGGGCCGGGCAGTCGTCCTGGCGAAGCCGGTTACAGTCTAACCGATTACACGAACCGTGGCGGCCCGGGATGTTGTGTTGCGGCGGCCCGGAAGGCTCGATCGGCTGGTGGAATTCATGGGAGAATCTCCGCTATTGGGACTTCCTTTTGCGGATGCAGTTTGTGGCTCTTGACCTGAGGCCGGGTTCTCCCTAAAGATAGCGATGTCGTCCCGCAAGGTGACATCATCCGACAATACGCAGTGCGTCGGAAAGAGAGGAGGTTGCCATGTCCAACTGCCCAGAGTGCGAGAATGAACTTGACATCGAAATGGACGAAGTGGAAGAAGGCGACGTGGTCGTGTGCGATGAGTGCGGAACCGAGTACGAGGTGGTGGGTGTGGAACCGCTGGAGTTGGCGCGGGTGGGCGGCGACCTGGATGAGGAAGACGACGATTTGTTTGAAGAGGATGAGGAGGAAGAGTGAGGCTTTCCCGCACGATCTTGCTGAGTGTGGTTGCGTTTGGGGTACTGGCGGCGGGGATGGTTCCCGTGGGGTCAGGGGGTGGGCTGATTGGGCCGCCTGAAGCGCAGGCCCAGAATCTGGGCCAGCGGGTGGTGATGGGGAGCGTGGTGGACGCCAATTCCGCCCCGGTTTCGGGCGCCACTGTCTTCCTGAAGGACCTGAAGAGCAAGTCGATCCGCAGTTATACTTCCGCCCCCGATGGCAGGTTCCGGTTCACGCAGGTGAACATGGCGGAAGACCATGAGCTGTGGGCGGAAAAGGAAGGGAAGAAGAGCGCAACCAAGACGGTGAGTTCGTGGGACGCGCGCAAGGAGTTCGAGACGGAGCTGAAGCTGAAGTAGGGCGGCTTCAACCCTCCAGCTTTTTCACCACGAGTTCATTGAGCAGGGCGGGGTTGGCTTGGCCCTTGGAGGCTTTCATGACCTGGCCGACGAAGAAACCGGCGACGGTCTTCTTGCCGCCGCGGTAGTGCTCGACCTGTTTGGGGTTGGCGGCGATGACCTGGTCGATCAGGGCTTCCAAGGCTGAGGCGTCGGTGATCTGCTCGGGCTTCTCGCGGTCGTAGACGGCGGGGAAGTCTTCACCGTTCTCAAAACACACATCGAACAACTGTTTGAGCTGTTTGGAGCTGATTTTGGCTTTGTCGAGGAGATCGGCGGCCTGGACGATGCCGGCCATGGAGACGGGCGATTGTTCCTGTTCGAGGCCGAGGGCTTTGAGGCGTCCGCCGACCTCGCTGAGCAGCACGTTGGCCACGCGGCGCGGGTTGCGGGCGGTGCGGGCGGCGGCTTCAAAGCGGTCGGCGAACTCGCGCGAGGCGGTGAGAGTGGCAGCGTCCTGCGCGTTGAGCTCGTACTCGGCGATGATGCGGGCGCGGCGGGTTTCGGGCAGCTCGGGGAGTTTCTTTCTCGTCTCGGCCAGGAATTCAGCAGAGACGATGAGCGGCGGCAGGTCGGGCTCGGGGAAATAACGGTAGTCATGGGCCTGCTCCTTGGAGCGCATGGAGTAGGTGCGGCCCTCGGCGGCGTTCCAGGTGCGGCTCTCCTGGATGACGCGGCCGCCGGACTCGAGGACTTCGATCTGGCGCTCGATTTCGTATTCGAGAGCGGCGCGGACGAAGCGGAAGCTGTTGACGTTCTTGACTTCGGCCTTGGTGCCGAATTTGTCCGCGCCTTTGAGGCGGACGCTTACGTTGGCGTCGCAGCGCAGCGAGCCCTCCTCCATGTTGCAGTCGGAGACGCCGGTGTAGAGGAGGATTTCTTTCAATCTTGTCAGGTATTCGAAGGCCTCGTCCGCGGTGCGGATGTCGGGCTCGGAGACGATTTCAATCAGAGGAGTCCCGCAGCGGTTCAGGTCGATGTAGGTGTGGGTTGCGGAGTCGGCAAAGCCGTCGTGCAGGCTCTTGCCGGCGTCTTCTTCCATGTGCAGGCGGGTGATGCCGATGCGCTTCATGACGCCGTCCGCGGTCGGGACTTCGATGAAGCCGTGTTCGGCGATGGGCTTGTCGAACTGGGAGATCTGGTAGCCCTTGGGCAGGTCGGGATAGAAGTAGTTCTTGCGGGCGAAGATGGAGCGCTCGCGCACCTCGCAACCCAGGGCCAGGGCGGCGAGGGTGGCGAACTCGACGGCCCTGGCGTTGAGCACCGGGAGCGCGCCGGGCAGACCCAGGCAGACGGGGCAGATGTTGGTGTTGGGCTCCGAGCCGAATTGGTTGGCGCAACCGCAGAAGGCCTTGGTGGCGGTGAGCAGTTGGACGTGGACCTCGAGTCCCATGACGGGCTCGTACTTGGCCATGACTTGGGGTGAGAGGGCGGCGGCGGGCATATGTGATCTTGATTTTAGCGCGAAGGAACGGTTGAGGGCGGCTGAGGATGGCCGCCTCACGATTGACGTTCGTCGGGGCACAGTAACAGTTGGATCGCGCTAACCTCTCAATCCAGCATCATTTCCATACGGAAGCCCCTGCGGCCGCTCTACTCCCAAGGGCGAAGTCCGCACGCACGCCAACATAGCACGGATGTTCTCAGGGGGAGTATCGGCTGGGATTGCACAGCCGCTATTGAGCACAAAGCGCGGACTATCCGCAAACACGTTCAAGAGTTCTTCCGTTTTGAGCTTCACCAATTCGGGAGTCCCTCGGGCAAGAACTTCGCTGGGGTCGATGTTGCCAAAGAAAGTGACCTTATCCTTGAAGAGATCATGCGCCAACTCGGAGTTGGTCTTGAAGTCGATCTCCAGGGCGTCCGCTCCGATATCCAGCATCCGCTTGAGGATCCGGTCGGTTTTCCCGCAGATGTGCAGGAGATACGGCAAGCCTTCCCGATGAGAACATGCGGCAACCCGCTGCTCATATGGCAAGGCATAGGCGGCATAGAAGCGCGGCGATAACATTTCCGGTCCGGCTGGACTATCGCCGTTGGAAATCATGTGCGCGCCCGTTTTTGCCATCAGCTTGACGAATTGGCAGGTGATCCCCGTGCAGTACTCGAGCAGGGCGTGGACCAGTTCGTCGTCTTGCTGGCCGGCGACATCCATGAGCCACTGATCCAGGCCGCGCATGGCTCCCGCCAGCGAGAAGGGCGATTGATCGCAGTTGCCGCGTATGAATGTGTCGTGACCATAATCGCGCACCAGGATCGCAACCGCCTCAGTCAGTATCTGAACTCTGGGATCGCGGGATAAATCGACGGGATCGAGATCCCGCACACCTTCCAGTGCCGGCAAACAGGAGCCGTGGGAGCGAGCCGGGTAGTCTTCCGGGAAATCGACTGGAACGCCGACAGCGCCGGCGAGAGTTACGGTATCGACATCGACGAAGATGCCGTCGAGCCGATAGCGCTCAGCCGCCTCTCCGAAACATAGAGCCATCTGCTTCGGGTCCTCGCGAAACTGGCGCATCGTGACGCCAGCCTCCCGCGCCGCCATCATGAAATTGTGCAGCATAACCGGCGTGCGGTCGGGCCAGTTGCCATTCAACGCCGCAGCAATTCTTTGCCGTCCATTCATTGTCGTTCACCTTTTATGCGCCGGCCGCGGACTAGGCTCAACCTCTGGATTTACAGTTGGGGAACTTCGCTGAGCCTTTACTCCGCAGGGTCGTCCGCCGTAAACGGCGAGCAGCAGGGCTTGTCGGTGGCGTGGAAGTTCATCAGCTCGATGCGGATGCCGTCGGGGTCGTAGAGGTTGAACTGATACTTGCCGTCCTTGCCGATTTTGGGCTGGTCGTCGTAACGTCCGGTGAGGCGGTTGCCTGATTCGAGCACTTTGTACGCTTCGGGGACGGAGGCTTCGCCGATGGAGAGGTGGTCGAGTACGCCGAGATTCTGCTGGGTCATGGTGGGCGGAATGCCGGAGCCCGAGGGTCCGCTGGTGAGCATGTATTCAACCCAGTCGTGGCTGTCGGGGGCCTGCTGGCTGACCCAGTCGAGTTTGCCTTCCACCATGCCGCCAAACCAGTAGGGACGGAAGCCAAGGAGATCGCGATAGAAGGTGTCTTCAATGGCGCGGTTGTGGACCAGGAAACCGACGTGAATGATGTGTTGGCCGATGGCGGAGGGGGCCGCGAACGGCTTGAGCACCGCGGGCGGCTGGACGAATTCGACCTTGTTGCCTTCGGGGTCCTTCACGGTGAACCAGCGGCTGCCGTCGGCGCCCTTTTCGACCGTGGGCGGGGTCTTCCATGACTTGGCGGAGAGATACCTGCGCAGCGCCTCGGCGTCGTCGGTGTTCCAGGCGGTGTGGTCGAGGCGGTTGATGCCGGCACCCTCGGGGAGCGGCAAAACCTCAATGAACTGTGTGGCGCTGAGGGCATAGCGAGTGCCTTTGGGGTTCTCGGGATCGGGCAGCTTCACGGCGCCAACAGTGTCGCGGTAGAAGTGGTCGGTGGCGACGGGGTCCGAGGTGTAGACGGCCAGATGGGAGATGCCGGTGATCCTGGGGCGCGAGAGGGGCTTGTCGGGCATTTGCGCGGCGGTGACGAGGGTAAAGGCAAGGAGCGAAGCGGCAACCATGAACCTGAACTGCATACTGCACCTCGAATGTGTGGTGGGACCACGATAAATCGATTTGCGGCATGGCGCAAATGCGGGTGCGTCGTTTTCCGCGCGGGGTTGGGCCGGGGCTGGCGATACAATGCGCTCATGCGCCGAAACGAAGCTCGTTGTTCAATTATCGTTCTCGCACTTGCTGCCTCCCTAGGGGCCGTATGCTCGGGCACTGCCGCGATTGCCCAGAGTCCATTGCCTACAGCGTCCGCGGAGGATCGGGCGCTGGCGCGGGCAATCTTCAAGGAACTGATCGAGATCAACACCACGGACACGCCGCTGGGCAACGTGACCACGGCGACCGCGGCCATGCAGAAGCGGTTTCTGGACGCGGGGTTTGCGGCCGAGGACGTGCAACTTCTGGGGCCGGATGCACGCAAGAAGAATCTCGTGGTTCGGATGCGCGCGGCAGGTCCTGCGGCGGAGAAGCCGGTGCTGTTTCTTTGCCACATGGACGTGGTGGAGGCGCTGCGCTCGGACTGGTCGACCGATCCGTTTGAGTTTGTGGAGAAGGACGGCTACTACTATGGGCGCGGGACGCAGGACATGAAGAACTCGGATGCCGCGCTGGTGGTTACGTTTCTGCGGCTGCACCGGGAGGGGTGGAAGCCGAAGCGGGACCTGATCCTGGCGCTCACGGCGGACGAGGAGGGCGGCAAGTTCAACGGGGCGAACTGGCTGGTGCGGGAGCATCGGGAGCTGGTGGACGCGGCGTTTGTCATCAATCCCGACGCGGGCGGGATTGAACTGGACCACGGGCGGGCGGTGGTGGCCGACGTGGAGGCAACGGAAAAGGTTTATTCCGATTTCCAGGTTACGGCGACCGATCGCGGGGGGCATAGCTCTCTTCCGCGGCCGGACAATGCGATTTACGAGCTGACGACGGCGCTGAACAAGCTCGCTGCTTATGCATTTCCGTTTGAAATGAACGAGGTGACGCGGACCTACTTCAAGAACCTGGCGGGGCAGGAGACGGGATCGACGGCGGCGGATATGCGGGCGATTCTGGCGACGCCGCCGGACCTGGCAGCGGCGGCGCGGCTGAGCGCCTCCCAGCCTAGCTTCAACTCGAACTTCCGCACCACCTGCGTGGCTACGCGGCTGGCGGCCGGCCACGCCAACAATGCTCTGGCGCAGACGGCGCGGGCCAATGTGAACTGCAGAATTTTTCCGGGGCACTCGCCGGAGGAGATTCGGCAGCAGTTGATCGGGATCTTCGGCGACGACAAGCTGACGGTGAAGTACGTATCCGATGCGGGGGTGGTTTCCGATTCGGCGCCGGAGAGAAAAGCAATGGTTCCGCCGGCGCCGATCGCGGAGGTCTTCGAGCCGCTGACGCGGCTGACGCAAGCCATCTGGCCGGGGACGCCGGTGACGCCGGTGATGGAGAACGGGGCCAGCGATTCGATCTACTTTGCGCAGGCGGGGATTCCCTGCTACGGTTATTCGGCGATTGCGCTGGAGCGGGACGACGAGCGCGCGCACGGACAGGACGAGAGGCTGCCGGTGGATTCGTACTGGAAGTCGCTGGACTTCTTCTATTCGTTTGCCAAGGCGGTGGGCGGGGAGTGACGGAAAAGCAGGGAACAGGGAGCGGGGAATAGGGAGTAGGGAATAGGGAATAGGGACCAGCGACCAGGGACCAGGGAATAGGGAATAGAAGTCTGGCGGGGCGGCAGGTCAACTCCGGTTGTCGGTCCTTGTGCATTCCCAGGTCTCCCCGCAGCGGCGGTCGAGAGATGAGGCGCCTATTTTGCGGCCTGAACTGGGATTTGGACCACTTGGCGCATCTAACGCAACAGAGGCTCAGACCCGCAAGGTGAGAGGACGACTGCAGGCGGCGGAATCTCGGAGGGGCGATTCGCATGAGGAGAATTGGATTGGCGATCTGGATGATCGCTGGGGCGCTGCTGATGGCGGCGCCGGCGTTTGCGCAAAGCGACAAAGCCACGGGGCAGGGACGGGCCGTGGTGACAGTTTTCGCCAAGCACAGTGAGGTGGCTCCGAACATTTCCCAACAGGATGTCAGCGTCAAAGTGAACGGGAAAGATTCCACCGTGACCGGCTGGGCGCCGTTCAAAGGCGCCAACGACGGACTGGAACTGGTGGTGCTGATCGATGGCGGGGCGCGCAATCTGGGGCGGCAATTCGACGAGATTAAGGATTTCGTGAAGGGCCTGGGCCCGCATACGAAGGTTGCCGTCGGGTATATGGAGAATGGGCGCGCCGCACTGGCCAGTCCACCATCGGCAGACCACGCGCAGGTGGTGGGTGAGCTTCATTTGCCGTCAGGGCCGCACTCGAGCCCCTACTTCAGCCTTTCGGACCTGGCGCAGCGTTGGCCTTCTCAAGCGCGCGGGGTGCGGCGCGAGGTGGTGCTGCTTACGGACGGCATCGATCCCAACAACCCGCGCTTCGATCCCGACGACCCGTATGTCCAGGCGGCAATCAATGATTCAGTGCGCGCGGGGCTGGTGGTGTACACGATCTGCTGGCGGAGCCGGCCCGACGGCGGCGAGGACTCGATGATGGCCGATGGCGGGCAGAGCTTGCTGGCGGAAGTTACCCAGGCGACAGGCGGCAACAGCTATTGGATGGGGACGGGCAATCCGGTTTCGTTCCAGCCGTTTTTCGAGGATCTGGCGCGGCGTCTGGAGAACCAGTACCAGCTCGACTTTACGGCCCGGCTAGACCATAAGCCCACGATCGAAACCATGAAATTGAAGGTGGAAGGGCTGGCGCTTGAGGTGGCTTCACCGCAACTGGTGTTTGTGGATGGGGCGGGGGCGGAGTAAGGACTTTTGTCTTGACAATGTCCTGACAATCGGTCATTCTGATTGAGGAACGAACGGAGCAATCTCGTGGCCACCCAACCGGCCCAGACGGAACGGCGCACGGAGAAGCTGGATGTGCGGGTTTCGCCTTCGGCAAAAGCGAAGCTCCAGGCAGCAGCGTCTGCAACTCACCGCTCCATGAGCGATTTTGTGATGGAGAGCGCTCTTTCCCGCGCGGAAGAGACGCTTGCGGATCGCCGCGTCTTTGGGCTGGATGCGGAGAAGTGGGCCGCGTTTCAAGCCGTCCTCGATGCGCCCGCCCGTCCTCTGCCCCGTCTACAGGCGCTTCTGGAAGAGCCGGGATTCTTCGACTCCGGCGCGAAGAGATGACGGAAACCCGTTCGATCGAAGAGCGCATGATCGAAAAGCTGCGCCGCGACCATCCGATCGACGCATTCGACTGCGGACAAGAGGCCTTGAATAGCTGGCTGCGGAAGCACGCCCTACAGAATCAGAGCGCCGGGGCGGCGCAGACATACGTCGGTCTGGCCGGAGGCGTTGTGATTGGGTACTACAGCCTGGCTGTTGGGCAAATTGAGTATAGCGACGCGCCGGAGCGTTTGCAGAAGGGGCTCGCACGACATCCGGTGCCGATCATGCTGCTGGCCCGCCTGGCCGTTCACAAGGACTGGCAGAAGAAAGGCGTGGGACGGGCGCTGCTCAGGGATGCCATGCTGAGAACCTTGCAAGCTGCCGATATCGCAGGGATACGGGCGCTTGCCGTCCATGCCAAAGACGAGCAGGTGCGGCGTTACTATGAGCAGTTCGATTTTGTCGCCTCACCGGCGGATCCGCTCCATCTTTTGGTGCTGCTGAAAGATATTCGCAGGCGTGTCGGCGGTTAGACGGGGGTTGAGCAGGGGTTCGTCGGTTGCCGCTGCGGAGAGCCGCCCCCAGGTCTCGGAAGCGAGAATGCGCGCACCCGGACCGCTTGCTGGCGGCTGAGTGGCTGTTGCACCGTCACTGCTAAACTGGAACCACATGATCCTCCCGTTTGTCCGCGAGATTTTTGCGGAGCTGGAGCACTGTTCGGGATTTGAGCGCGTACGAAGGCACTTGAGCCTGGGTGCGGGGCGGAGACGTGTGTCCGGGCTGACGGCGACGGCGCGGGCGCTGTATGTGCCGCTGATGGCGCGGGCGGCCCGCCAGCCGGTGATTGTGGTGGTGGCGGACAACAAGGCTGCCGAGGCGCTGGAGCCGATGCTGCGGGCGGGCTGCGAGCTGACCGGCGCGGTGGATCCGGCGGAGGTGGTGCGGCTGCCAGCGCACGATGTGCTTCCTTTCGAAAACCTATCACCTCACCCCGATGTGCAGGAGCAGCGGGCGGCGGCGTTGTGGAAGCTGGCGACCGGGGCGGTGTCGATCCTGATTGCGCCAGTGGAGTCGGCGGCGCTGAAGCTGTTTGACCGCGACTACTACGCCGGGCTGGCGGTGACGCTGAAGCGCGGCGAAGAGGTGGACGTCGAGGTGCTGACCGGGCACCTGGCCAGCGTGGGCTATACACACATGGATCTCGTGGAGATGCCGGGGCAGTTCACGCGGCGGGGCGGGATTCTTGACGTGTACTCGCCGGAGGCCGACCGGCCGGTGCGGATCGAGTTCTTTGGCGACGAGATTGAGACCATACGCAAGTTCGATCCGGAGACGCAGCGGTCGCAGAGCGGGCTGGACGAGGCGCAGTTGCTGCCGCTGACGGAGACGCCGGTAACGGAGCGGCTGCTGGCGGCGGTGCACGGGCGGTTGAGCCGGCAGCGAGTGGAAGGCGAAGACGAAGAGATGGCGGCCGAGATGGCGGCTGCGGGCGGAGTGAGCGTTTTTCCGGGGTGGGAGTTTTTCAGCGCGGTGGCGGGGGCGGAGAAGTCGCTGCTGACGCTGACGCCAAAGTGCGCGCTGTTCATCGAAGAGCCGGCGATGGTACGCAACCAGATCGACCGCTGGTGGAGCAAGGTGGAACAGCGGCATGAGCGGTCAGGGATCGGGTCGCTGATCCGGACGGAGGACATCTACCTGCGGCCGGAGGTGCTGCAAGTAGCGCTCGACTCGCACATGGGGCTGGATCTGGATCAGCTGGGCGTGGTGGACGTGCTGGATGAAGACAACACGCTGGGCGAGATCGAGCTGAATACGCGGCCTACTCTCAGGTTTCATGGGTCGATTCCGGCGCTGACTGAGCAACTGAAAAACCTGATGGCGGCGGAGACGCGGATTGTGTTGGCCGCGCCGCACCAGGGCGACGTGGAGCGACTGGCGACGGTGCTGCGCGAGTACGAGATTCCGTACCGGCTGGGCAGCCGCAATCCGCATCCGGGCGAGACGATGCTGGATGAGGGCAGTTACCTGGCGGGCGACTTGCGCGTGCCGGTGATTGTAAGGACGCCATTGGCGGCGGGCGTGAGTTTTGCGGACTCGAACTTGATTGTGTTCGGGGCCAACGACCTTTCCGACGAGGCGGATGTGGCGGCGCGGCCGGAGCCGAGGCGATCGAAGACGGCGGCGTTTGTTTCGGACTTCCGCGACCTGGGCGTTGGCGATTATGTGGTTCACGTGGAGCACGGGATTGCGCAGTACCAGGGGTTGAAGGAGATAGCGCAGGATGGGCTCTCAATCGAATTCATGATTCTGGAGTTTGCCGAGCAGGCCAAGTTATATGTGCCGCTAACTCGGCTGGATCTGATCCAGAAGTACCGCTCGACGGATGCGGGGCCTGCGCCGGTGCTGAACAAGCTGGGCTCGCAAGGGTGGACCAAAACCAAGGCGCGGGTGCGCAGGGCCATGCAGGATATGGCCGGCGAGTTATTGAAGTTATACGCCGAGCGGCACACTGCACAGGGAACGGCATTCTCAAAGGACAGCGAGTTCCAGAAGGAGTTTGAGGATTCGTTCGATTATACCGAGACGGACGACCAGGTATCGGCGATCCGGGCGATCAAGTACGACATGGAATCGACTACGCCGATGGACAGGCTGCTGTGCGGCGACGTGGGCTACGGCAAGACGGAAGTGGCGATGCGGGCGGCGTTCAAGGCGGTGCAGGACGGCAAGCAGGTGGCGGTGTTGACGCCGACTACGATTTTGAGCTTTCAACATTTCGAGACTTTCAAGAAGAGGTTTGCGCAGTTTCCCATCAATGTCGAGATGATCTCACGGTTCCGCACGGCGAAGGAACAGAAGCTGATTGTGGAGCGCGTGGAGACAGGCAAGGTAGACATCCTGATCGGGACGCACCGACTGCTTTCGAAGGACATCAAGTTTCAGGACCTGGGGCTGCTGGTGGTGGATGAGGAGCAGCGGTTCGGCGTGCGGCACAAGGAACGGCTGAAGCAGATGCGCAAGGAGATCGATGTGCTGGCGATGAGCGCGACGCCGATTCCGCGGACGCTGCACATGTCACTGGTGGGGTTGAGGGACATGAGCGTGATCGAGACGCCGCCGAAGGACCGGATGGCGATTCAGACAGTGGTGGCCAAGTTCGACGAGAAGATTGTGCGCTCGGCGGTGGAGGTGGAGTTGGAGCGTGGCGGACAGGTGTATTTTGTGCACAACCGCGTGGAATCGATTTACGAAATTGGGGCGCGAATTCAGGAGCTTGTTCCGGAGGCGCGGGTGGCGGTGGGCCACGGGCAGATGAGCGAAACGGAACTGGAGAGGGTGATGCTGGCCTTCATGCGGCACGAATATGACGTGCTGGTGGCGACGACGATCATCGAGAACGGGTTGGACATTCCGCTGGCGAATACGATTCTGATCAACCGCGCGGACCGGCATGGATTGAGCGAGTTATATCAGTTACGCGGGAGGGTGGGACGGTCGAACCGGCGGGCCTATGCATATTTACTCATTCCGCCGGAGAACGAGCTGACGGAGATTGCGCGCAGAAGGCTGGCGGCGCTGAAGGAGTTCAGCGACCTGGGCGCGGGATTCAAGATTGCGGCGCTGGACCTGGAGTTGCGCGGAGCGGGCAACATGCTGGGCGGCGAGCAGAGCGGGCACATCGAGGCGGTGGGATTTGAGTTATACACGTCGATGCTGGAAGCGGCGGTGAAGGAGATGAAGGGCGAGACGAGCGAAGAGCGGCCGGCGACGCAGCTTAACTTAGGTATAGCACTGCGCATTGACGAGAGTTATGTGCCGGAAGAGAATCAGCGGCTGCGGCTCTACAAGAAGATTGCGGGCGCTGCGAGCGAGGCTGCGGTGGTCGAGGTGCGCGCGGAGCTGGAAGATCGATATGGAATGCCGCCGGATGCGACCGTGTACCTGCTGGAAGCGGCGTTGGTGCGTCTCGAATGCGAGCGGATGGGGATTGCGCAGGTGGATCGCAAGCGCGGCGAGCTGCAGATACGATTCATGGAGAATGCGGTTGTAGACCCGCAGACGCTGATGCGCCTCGTGGCCAAGAACGCAAAGCGTGGCGCTCAGTTCACCCCGCAGGGGCTGTTGAAGTATCCTTTGACTGCCACGCGGCCCGACGAAGTTCTGCTGGAGATTCACGATGTGCTTGACAAACTGGCTCCGGCGCCGGTCAACGCATAAGAATTCAGCCTCGATTGAGAGAGAAAACATGAAAAAGCCTTTTGTGTTGTTTTCGATTGGAGCTTGTATGGTTTCTGGGATCACTGCGTATGCTGCGCAAGACAACTGGAAGCAGCAGTTCGAGAAGGTTTCAGGTGAGTACTTCGACCAGGTGTATTTTCACTATGGTCCGACGAACGGGACGCTGGTGGGGTATCACCAGTACGACGGGCAGTTGGAGAATTACTCGCGCAAGAACGTCGACGCCGAGATTGCCGCGCTGAGGAGCTTCGAGAAGCGCATCGAGGCGATTCATCCCGATGATGCGGCGACGAATTTTGTATCGCGGAGCGACCGGGAGATTGTTCTGTCGAGTATTCGCTCGCAACTGCTGACGCTGGAAACGATTCGGCCGTGGGAGAAGAATGCGGATAACTACTCGAGCGTCTGCGCGAACGGGGCGTTTGTATTGATGGAGCGGAAGTTCGCGTCGCCGGACGAGCGGCTGCGGTCGCTGGTTGCGCGCGAGAAGCAGATGCCGGCGCTGCTCGAGGCTGCGCGCGTGAATCTCAAGAATCCGCCGCGCGTGTACACCGAGATTGCCATCGAACAGTTGCCGGATATCATCAGCTTCTTTGAGAAGGATGTGCCGCTGGCTTTTGCGGATGCACAGGACGGGACGCTGAAGGTTGAGTTTGCCCAGACGAACGCGGCGGTGATTGCGGGGCTGAACAGTTATCTGGGGTGGCTGAAGACGGATTTGCTGGCGAGGTCGAACGGGGATTTCCGGATTGGCGCGGAGGCGTTCCAGAAGAAGCTTGCCTACGACGAGATGGTGGACCTGCCGCTGGACAAGCTGCTGGAGATTGGCTGGGCGGACCTGAAAAAGAATCAGGCGCACTTCAACGAGATTGCGAAGGATCTGGAGCCGGACAAGACGCCGAGCGCGGTGGTGGAGGAGCTAGGCGAGAATCATCCCGCACCGGATCATTTGCTGGACGCATTCCGCGCCACGTTCGACGGGCTGGTGAGCTTCATTCGGTCGAATCATATTGTGACCATTCCGTCCGATGTCAAACCGATCGTGGAAGAGACGCCTCCGTTCATGCGGGCCACGACGTTTGCGAGCATGGATACGCCAGGACCGTTTGAGAAGCACGCGACGGAGGCGTACTTCAACGTGACGCTGCCTGACCCATCGATGAAGCCCGAGGAAGTGGAAGGCTTCATGCACTCGTTCAACATCGGCACGGTGATTTCGACGGCGGTGCACGAGGCTTATCCGGGGCACTATATCCAGTTCCTGTGGCTGCCGCAGGCGCCGAGCAAGGTGCGCAAGCTGCTGGGGGCAAACACAGACATCGAAGGATGGGCGCATTACACCGAGCAGATGATGCTGGATGAAGGGTATGGGCAGCCGGGAGCCGGCGCCAAGGATGAGCGCGAAGCGAAGTTCCTGCGGCTGGGGCAACTGCAGGATGCGCTGCTCCGGAACGCCCGCTTCATCGTGGGCATTGAGATGCATACCGGCAAGATGAGCTTCGACGAGGCGGTCGCGTTCTTTCAGAAGGAAGGTTACCAGTCGAAAGAGACGGCGACGGTGGAGACCAAACGCGGCACCAGCGACCCGACTTATCTTTACTACACGCTGGGCAAGCTGGAGATCATGAAGCTGCGCGAGGACGTGAAGAAGAAGCAGGGCGCGGCGTTTTCTCTGGAGAAGTTTCACGACGACTTTTTGCGCGAAGGATTTCCGCCGATCAAGATTGTGCGGGAGGCGATGCTGGGCGATAACACGCCGGCGCTGTGAAGTGGATACACGGTAACAGCGGAGTCATCCGGCACAAGAATTAGAGCGGAAATAGAAGTAACTAGTATGCTGGCTGCGAAAGTAATGTCCGCGTAACCACCGCGGCCGATGCTGAAAAGAGGACGAAGGAATGATCAAACGGGTTCGGAAGGCAGTATTCCCCGCAGCCGGTCTGGGCACGCGGTTTTTGCCGGCGACCAAGGTGATTCCCAAAGAGATGCTGGCGCTGGTGGACAAGCCCATCATCCAGTACGGGGTGGAAGAGGCGATCGCCTCGGGGATCGAGCACATCATCATCGTGACCGGGCGCGGCAAGGGTGCGATGGAGGACCACTTTGACGTCAGTTATGAGCTGGATGCGACGCTGGAGCGGAAGGGCAGGCTTGAACTGCTGGCGGTGTCGCGTGGCGTGTCCTCGCTGGCGCGGATCAGCTATGTGCGGCAAAAAGAACCGCTGGGCCTGGGCCACGCGGTGTGGTGCGCGAAGGACCTTGTGGGCGATGAGCCGTTTGCGGTGCTTCTGCCCGACGATGTGATTGAGGCCGAGGTGCCTTGCCTGAAGCAGATGATCGGGGTGTTCGACGAGCGTGGCGGGTCGGTGCTGGCGACGATGACCATTGAGGGCCCTTCGATCAGTCTGTATGGTGTGCTGGCCGGCTCGCAGGACCCCGATAACTGGCGGATTTACAACTGCACGGGGATGGTGGAGAAGCCTAAGTTCGTAGAAGCGCCATCGAAGCAGGCGATCATCGGGCGCTATGTGCTGACACCGAGGGTGTTCGAACTGCTGGAAAAGACGACTCCGGGCGCCGGAGGCGAGATACAACTGACGGACGGGATCAAGGCGCTGGTCCAGGAAGAGAAGGTTTTCGGTTATACGTTCAAGGGCAAGCGGTTCGATGCGGGGGATAAGTTCGGAATGCTGCATGCGACGGTGGAGTTTGCGTTGAAGCGGAGCGATCTGGGGCCGAAGTTCAGGGAGTATTTGAAGGGGTTGGAGTTGTAAAGAGCGAGTCAGCAAGTCAGCGGGTCAGCAAGCCGGCTTGCTGACCCGCTTTTCTATGCCTTCCACTTGATGTTGCAGCCGATGGAGGGGTGCTGGTCTGCGGGGACCGGTTGGCCCGCGAGAACCTGGTCGATAGCGGCGCGGAGGTCCTGGCCGGTGACGGGAATTCCGCTGCCGGGGCGGCTGGAGTCGAATTGGCCGCGATAGACGAGGCGCCGATCGGCGTCGAAGAGGAAGAAGTCCGGGGTGCAGGCGGCTTTGTAGGCGTGGGCTACAGCTTGCGTTTCGTCGTACAGGTAGGGAAAGACGAAGCCGTAGGTTTCAGCCTGCTGCTTGAGTCCCGCAGGGCTATCTTCGGGGTGGGTGGTCACGTCGTTGCTGCTGATGGCGGCGATGGCGATGGGCTGGGCGGCGTAGTCCCGGCCGAGCGCGGCCAGGCCTTCATTGATGTGCTTGACGTAGGGACAGTGGGTGCAGATGAAGAAGACGAGCAGCGCCTTTTGGCCGCGGAGGCCGTCACGGCGGACGGGCTTGCCCGTGACTACGTCGGTGAGTGCGAAGTCAGGTGCGGTGGTGCCGAGTTCGAGCATGGTGGATTCGGTAAGTGACATTGGAATTCTCCTTAAAGGTTTGAATAACTCGTCAACATGTGACGGTCTACGGGGAAAGCTGGAGGATATTCTGCTTATTACCCGAAAAGCATACCTCAGGGGCTAAAGCCCCGGTTGTTTTTGTTGCCCAATGTCAGGGCTAAAGCCCTGACCTACCAGCTCTGACCTACCAGCCCAAACTACATCCACTAGAACAGTGGCGTCTGGCGGCCGGACATGGTCAGGCCGAAGTGTTCGTAGGCGAGGCGCGTGGCCATGCGGCCGCGGGGTGTGCGGTCGAGAAAGCCGATCTGGATGAGGAACGGCTCGTAGACCTCTTCGAGGGCGTCTTCCTCTTCGGCCAGGGTTGCGGCGAGGGTACCAAGACCGACGGGGCCGCCGTCGTACTTCTGGATGATGGTGAGCAGCAACCGGCGGTCGATTTCGTCGAAGCCGTGGGCGTCGACTTCCAGCATGGTGAGGGCGGCGTTGGCGGTGGGGCGGTCGATGGTTCCAGAGCCGCGGACCTGGGCGTAGTCGCGGACGCGGCGGAGCAGGCGGTTGGCGATGCGCGGCGTGCCGCGGGAACGGAGGGCGATTTCGGCTGCGCCGTCGGTGTCGATAGGCACCTGCATGACTTCGGCGGAGCGCTCGACGATGAAGCGAAGTTCCTCTTCGGTGTAAAACTCGAGGCGGAGGAGAATGCCGAAACGGGAGCGCAGAGGCGAGCTGAGCAGGCCGGGGCGAGTGGTGGCGCCGATAAAGGTGAAGGGGCGGATCTCCATGACGTGGGTGCGCGCCGCGGGGCCCTGGCCGATGATGATGTCGAGCTTGTAGTCCTCGAGGGCGGTGTAGAGCTTTTCTTCAAGGACCGGCTGCATGCGGTGGATTTCGTCGAGAAAGAGGACCTGGCGCTCGCGGAGGTTGGTGAGGATGGCGGTGAGGTCACCCTGGATTTGCAGGGCGGGGCCGGAAGTTTGCTGGAAGCCGACGTCGAGCTCGTTGGCGATGATGGTGGCCAGGGTGGTTTTGCCCAGGCCGGGAGGGCCAAAGAGGAGGACGTGGTCGAGGGCTTCGCCACGGGATTTGGCGGCTTCGAGGGCGATGGAGAGCTGCTCCTTGGCTTTGGACTGGCCGATGAACTCGCGGAGCCAGCGGGGGCGGAGTTTGAGTTCGAAGCCCTGCTCTTCTTCGGCGCGGGAGGCGCTGACGAGGCGTTCGGGGGGGGTGTCGCGGGCGATGGCCATGCTGAAGGAAGTCTAACGGGCTGGGGTTGCGGCTGCAAACGGGGGCATCCGAAGGAACGGGCGGAGAATTGCACTCCTCAGAACCTGTCCAAGAACTCGCGGGCAGCGCCCACATGGGAGCAGAGGGCGAGCATTGCCAGGAGGGCGCATGCAGTAGGGGGTTGTCGCCCGGTTAACGCATGAGTAACCTCCACCCCCATAAGCGCTAAGATAAGACTTGATAGGCGTGTAATTCGGATGTAAGCTTCTGTGCATGTCTGGTCTCGAGGATTGGCCGGTTCTGGTCCAGCTGCTTCCTTCTGGTTGGGAGCAGTATGGGCGAAGCA
>DASWZM010000262.1:0-2865 GCA_036404455.1 Occallatibacter sp.
CCGCCAGCGCCGGAATGATGTGGCCGCCGGTGCCGCCGCCGGCTATGAGAACGCGGAAGTCCGCCACAATTCAGGCCTTTCAGTCAAAACCCTAAAAATGAGTACCGGCAGCTTGCAAAGATTACCATTGGCCCAATCTCAACGCTCACGGTTATCTGCCCCCGAAATGCCGGATGTAATCGGCAGCGATTCAAATGACCCAGACAACGTCCGGGAGCCCGGCGCAGCCCGCCCCAGCCGATGCGACCAATTTGGAGTGCTCACATTTCATGATTGCCGTTCTTTCGCATTCGAGTACCCTTCGAGATAGGGCAAGAAACATCTTTCAGGGGCTAAAGCTCGATCCTTTTCCGGCTCTCTTCAGCACGACAAAAGTCGTACCGTGACAAAATGCATTGCGGAGGAGGGCAAAAGCAACCGCAGGTCCTTCGACTCCGTTTGGCGCAAAGCGCGTCAAACCTCGCTCAGGATGACAGCGTATTTTTTGATTCGAACCTCTGAGACCCGCTCTGACATCGTGCTTTCCCCTTTTACCCTTTGCCTTGCCGCCTGGCCTTTGCCTTGCCGCTTGCCCTTTGCAACTATTCCCTGTTCCCTAATCCCTAATCCCTGCTTTTCTCACTCTACCGTCCTGGTGATGTTGAGCAATACGCCGATGCTGGCCAGGGTAACGAACAGCGAGGTCCCGCCGGAAGAGATTAATGGCAGTGGAATCCCTTTGGTGGGCACCAGCGACAGCACCACGCTGATGTTGAAGAACGCCTGCAGCAGGATGCTGGTGGTGATGCCGAAGGCGACCAGCCGGGCGAAGGGATCCTGGGAACGGAAGGCCGCGCGCAACCCTCGCCAGCCGAAAACCACGAACAGCAGCACAAGCAGAATGGCGCCGATGAAGCCAAGCTCCTCGGCGATGTTGGCGAAAATGAAATCGGTCGACGCCTCGGGAAGGTAAAAGAGCTTCTGCATGCCTTCCATGTAGCCGCGGCCGGTCAGCCCGCCGGTGCCCACGGCAATCAGCGACTGGTTGATGTGGAAGCCGGCGCCCTGCGGATCGGCCTCGGGGTTGAGGAAGACCAGCATGCGCTGGCGGCGGAAGGCAACCAGGAACAGCATCGCCGCCAGGCCGGGCAGCGCCACCGCCAGGCTGCCGACGAGATACTTCCACTCCATCCCCGCCAGCATCAGCATCATGGCAGTCACGCCGGCCAGCACCAGCGCCGTCCCCAGGTCGGGCTGCTTCACGATCAGGAGAATAAAGGCCACCGGCATGATGGCCGCGCGCAAAAGGGTGTGCTTCCAGTCCCGCATGGCGTCCAGCCGGGTGTGCAGAAACCAGGCCAGAAACAGGACCACCACCGGCTTGGCGATCTCAGAAGGCTGAAAAGTGAACAAGCCGCCAAAGCGCATCCAGCGATGGACGTTGTGCGAACCGGGAAAGAAGAAGACCGCCACCAGCAGCAAAGTGGTGACGCACAGGGCGGGATAGATGAACCTGGGCGAGCTGTAGACACGAAAGTCCACGTTCATGAGGGCAACCATGGTCAGCAGTCCGGCCAGCGCCCAGCCGGCCTGCCTGCCGACATAGGCAAACTCGGAATGGTAGCGCTCCTGCGCCACCACGGCCGACGCGGAGAAGACCATCGCCAGCCCCACCACGATGAGCAGCAGGGTGATGAAGAACAGCCACTTGTCGACCCCTACGCGTTTTGCCAAATCTTCCACCCCCGCCGTTCCCTGACGAGTTCCTTGAAGACGCGGCCGCGCTGCTCGTAGTTTTCAAATTGGTCAAAGCTGGAGCAGGCAGGAGCGAGGAGCACCACCTCGCGCGGGCGGGCCGCGGAAGCCGCCGCACTCACCGCATTGTCCAGCGTTTCGCAGGAGAGGATGGGGACGACTCCGCGCAGTTGCGACTCGATCTTGGCTGCCGCCGAACCGATGGTGTACACCGCGCTCACGCGTGCGTGCAGCAGTTGCGACAACAGGGTATAGTCGGAGCCTTTATCTTTTCCGCCGAGAATGAGATGAATGCCGGAGGAGAATGCAGCGACCGCCTTGGCGGTGGCGTCCACATTGGTAGCCTTGGAGTCGTTGTAGAACTCGACGCCGTTGATGGTGGCCACGTACTCCAGCCTGTGTTCCACCGCCTGGAAGCTCTCGATGGCCTGGCGTATCGCTTCCACCGGGGCGCCGGCCTGCCGGGCCGCACAGACCGCGGCCAGGACGTTTTCAATGTTATGTGCGCCCTTGAGCGGAATCCCGCTCAGCGGCATTATCTTTTCCACCGCCGCGTCGCTGGCTGGCCGGTAGACCACATAACCATCCTCCACCCAGGCGCCCTGCGCGACCGGATGTTCGATCGAAAACCAATAGACCCTTGCGACCGAGTGGGTTGCGGCCTCGGCGGCACGCGCATTGTCGGCGTTCAGCACCACGCAGTCGTGTTCATCCTGCGCGGCAAAGATGCGCTCCTTGGCCCGCGCATAGTTCTCGAAACTGCCGTGCCGGTCCAGGTGGTCGGGCGTAATGTTCAGGATCACGGCAATGTTGGGGTGAAACCTCTCTGTTGTTTCAAGCTGGAAGCTGGAGACTTCCAGCACTGACCAGGTTTCGTCCGTGCTTTGGTCGATCAGGGCCACTACCGGGACGCCGATGTTGCCCCCTACCAGCGTGGGAATGCCTGCCTTCTGCAGAATTTCGCCCACCAGCGCGGTGGTGGTGGTCTTGCCGTTGGAGCCGGTAATGGCCAGCGTCCTGCCCTTGAGAAAGCGCGCGGCCAGTTCCAGTTCCCCGATCACCGGCAGGCCGAAGCTCTTCACCTGCGCCAGTTCGGGCGTGTTCAGCGGCACGCCGGGGCTCACCACAATC
>DASWZM010000263.1:0-3299 GCA_036404455.1 Occallatibacter sp.
GCTTGGTGGAGCTCACCACCCTTGCTGTCGGGCTATCGCGCCCTATTCAATTCACATTATGCGCCGTGGGCACATAATCTTCTGCAAAAGGTCAGCCGTTTTCCAGATGCGATGGGGAGCGCATCCCTGGACGAAGCGCCGTATCCGGCCGTGCAGGTTTTTGGACAGGTTCTAAGGAAGCTCTGAATAGGCTCTAACTGCGATGCAGCATTCCCTCGGGGGATAAATGGATGGGTTAAAACCCATCCCTACCAGCCCGCGTTGATTTTGCTGCACCCGCGGCGCGGCACCCCGACCTGAAGGGTGCTCCGGTACCCGGCCGCGCCATTTCAAAGCACCGGCTTATTCAGAATTTCCCCAAGAGCCTCAAACTTCCCGACTTCGATTGCAGCCGGAAACCATGACCTCTACGTGTGCTCGCCGGGACCGCTGATACCAGCGCAGCCGGGCGGCCACTCTCCCGGTATTAGCTATCCCCGTTTTAAGCGTGTGAAACACTCGAGAACCGGGTGGAAGTGTGCTCGCAAACAGGACAGCACGCAGACTTTGGTAACATCCAATGCCCGGTTTAGGGGATGGAGTCCGGCCTGCGCCCGGCATACGATCTTATGCATGGCTAAACCGATCTGGACGGCTGCGATCGAGCCGGAAGGCATACCAACGAAGGTGGAGATCGCCGCGGTTCCCGGGGTTGCGACGGCCTTGAATCTGCCGGCAAATTCCGGCTCCATCCAACAGCAGGAGATCCTCGATGCGTTGCCGGTGCTGGTTTTTCTGGAGCGGGCTGGCAGGGTTGTTTTCGCCAATTCGGAGGCGCGGCATATGCTGGGTCTGGCCGAAGGAGAATGGATCCAGCGTCCGGTCGAAGACGTCTTGTGGGGACTGCTTCCGGGGACGGCCGAGCCGCAGACCCAACTGATGGGAACCAGGCGGAGCAGCCCGTTCCATGCCACGCTGCCGGCCAGGAGTGGCTGCCTGTTTGCGGTCGAAGGCACCTACTGCATTTTGAATGCGGAGTTGCGTGAGGCGGTGATTGTGGCCCATCCGAGTGGGCGTCGGAGGCCGCCGAAGTTGCGGCTGATGGAGGATGTGCTGGCCAGCATCCCCGAGGCCGTGGTGATCGAGTATGGCCACCATGTGTTGTACACCAATCCAGCCTTTACGGAGATGTTCGGTTACACCGCGGAGGAAGCGAGCGGCGGATACTTGCGGGAACTGATTGTGCCGGAGACGCGACAGCACGAGTTTGCGGTGCTGGAAAAGGGAGTGGATCAACTGGGCCGCGCCAGCATCGAGACGGTACGCATGAACAGGGACGGTGAGCTGCTGGATGTTGCCCTGGTAGTTGGGCCGTTGCGGGTTGACGGGGAGAGTGTGGGCTACGTGCTGAGCTTCCGCGACATTGGCCCGCGCAGGCGGACGCAAAGCTGCAACACGATGTGAAATACGACGCGCCGACGGAACTGGCCACCGCGCGCTCTTTCTGGATTGGCTGACCTTGGCGCTATTCTGCGGCTCACGGAAATCAACGATGCATCGGGTTACGCCGCGGGCGGCGAAACTTGCGGGACTGGGGCACTGGGCACTTGCGCGAAGAGCTCGAGCCGGGCCGCTCGGTGTAGGATGATGCTCATGACGCCCCCGAAACCGGCGGCCCGGCCGCGAGCGGCCGCCCAGCGCGCCCAGAACTTCAAGAAGCCGGACAGGGAACTGGTCATCGTCACCGGAATCTCCGGCGCGGGCAAGGCCTCGGCGCTCAAAGCATTTGAGGACCTGGGCTTTCACGCCGTGGACAACCTGCCGCTGGAGTTGCTGCCGGAGTTTGCCGGATTGGTGGGCAACTCCGTAGAGGTGGAGAGGGCAGCCATCGTGGTGGACGTTCGCGAGGGCGCTACGCTTGACCGGCTCCCGGACATCCTGAAACGCGTAAGGAAGCTTCTGGCTACGCGAGTGGTCTTTCTCGATGCGCAGGACGCGGTGCTGGTCCGGCGCTACTCCGAGACCCGGCGGCCGCACCCCCTGGGCAGGTCGGAGACGGTGTCGCGCTCCATCGTGGAAGAGCGGCAACTGCTGGACCCCATCCGCAACGTGGCGGACACGCTGATCGACACCTCGAACTTCAACGTGCATGAACTCCGCGCCCACATCCTGGACCGGTTTGGGCACGAGGACCAGGGCAAGCAACTGCTGGTCTCCTGCCTTAGCTTTGGCTTCAAGAATGGCGTACCGCTGGACGCGGATATGGTCTTCGACGTCCGGTTCCTGCCCAATCCCCACTTTGTGCCGGAGTTTCGCAAGCTGACCGGCCTCGACCCAAAGGTAGCAGCCTATGTGCGCAAGTTTCCGCAGACCAAGGAGTTTCTGAGCAGGGTGACGGACCTGATGCTTTACTTGCTGCCGCACTACGTCGAGGAGGGGAAGAGCTACCTGACCGTGGCCTTCGGTTGCACAGGCGGCCAGCACCGCAGCGTGATGATGGCCGAGGAGATAGCCAAGGAACTCAAGCGCGCCGGCTATCAGGTGAAAGCGCTGCACCGGGATATGCCGCGGTGAGTCGGCAAGCCAGCGAGTCAGCAAGTCGAACATATAGCCGCACGTGCAGCTTTCAGAGATCGCCGCCCTTCTGCGGCAGATCGTCGAGCCAGCCGCTCAGCGCCAGGTAATAGTTCTTCGTTGCGTCAGGTGATTCCGTGAGCCAAACCTGCTCTTTGCGCGCTGTCACCTGCTGGTAAGCTTCCAGCATCTTCGCCTTAGCCTGGCCGTGCGCGGATGTCCGATAAAACCACAATGACGGTATGCGCAGGCTTGTCGCAGGCGGGTTCGAGTCCCAACGGTCACGCACCAACGCGTGAGCCGGAACCAGCCTTGCACGCGGGTCGCGAAAGATAGCGTCCTCTGGCGCGGGCAGCGGCTCATCCATCACCAGGCCTGCCAACTCTGGATGTGCGGCGGCCACTTCGAGTGCAAGGTTTGCGCCCAGGCCCTGTCCAAAGAGCACGAGAGAAGCGGCGGCGATGTGGCGCGTGTTTGTCAGGTACTCGATTGCCGACTCCGCATCTTCGCGCCAGTGCGCTTCGCTGGGCCTTTGGAAGCTGCTCAGTCCGTAGCCCCGATAGTCGAAGGCGAACACGTTCAGCCCCGCGCCGTGCAGCGGGATCAGCGCGTCAATCATGTTGCCGAGGTTGCCATCTGCGCCGTGCAGGTATATCGCGGTGTAGCGGCTTTCAGGATGGCCTGGAATCCACCATCCGTGCAGTTGCGGCGAGCCCGATGCGGTCGCTGCGAAACCGACGGAGTCG
>DASWZM010000264.1:0-4903 GCA_036404455.1 Occallatibacter sp.
CTGCGCCTCCTCCATCCGTCCTTCCGCCGCTTTGACCTCAGTGATTTCCTTTGCGAATGTAATCCGGCACTGCTCTCCCCCGATCTCGATCGAAGACGCGGACAACCGCATCCAAAATACCTCCCCGTCCTTTCTTCTGGAGAGAACCTCCAAATCCCGGCATTTGCCTTGCCTCTGCATCTGATCGATATACATCCGCCAGTCGGATTCGTTCACCCAGATTCCGAGTTCCGTGGTTGAGCGCCCGATGACTTCATCGCGCTCGAAGCCGGCCGAATCTAAGAATGTCTGATTGGCGTCGAGGATCGCTCCATCTCTCTTCCTGGTGATCACGACAGCGTCGGGACTAGTGTCGAAGGCGGTGCGATAGCGCTCCTCGCTCACCCGCAGCGCCTCTGTGGCTGCCGTAAGCCGCTCTTCGGCAGCCTTGGCGGCGGAGATGTCTTGGGTGACGGTGAGGGCGCAGGAAACGCCGTCATGCTCAAACGCGGATGCCGACATCAGGCCCCAGTAGATGGCTCCATTCATCTTTCTGATCTGAATTTCACCGCGGAAGACCGAATTCCTGCGCAGCAATTCGGCCACGTCTCGCAGATCGCCGGGACCGGCATAGAGGTTGAGTTCCCGCACGGTTCGCCCCAGAACCTCTTCGCGCTTGAAGCCGGTGGTCTCCAGGAACGCCTCGCTGACGTCGAGATACATCCCATCGTTCAGGCGGACGATGCTGATGGCATTGGCGCTGGTCTGGAATGCGATGCGGTGGCGTTCTTCGCTGGCCCGCAGCGCTTCCTGAGTCGCGGCCAAGCGCTCCTCCGCGGTCTTGCGGTCGTTGATGTCTTCAACCAGGGCGATGGAGTGCAGCGGGCGTCCCTCGGCGTCGCGCTGCGCGGAGACTGTAATCTTTGCCCAGGTGAGGCTGCCGTCCTTGCGGATATAACGCTTCTCAACAACGACCGGTGCGGCGCCTTTGGCGGCCTGTTCGATGGTCCGAGTGCTCTGTGCGTGATCCTCCGGCAGTGATATTTGCCAGATTGTGAGGCTGGTAAGCTCCTCGGCGGTGTAACCCAGAATCTCGGCGAAGTGCGTGTTGCAGCGGAGAATCCGGCCGTCGAACCCAACATGGATGATTCCCACCGCGGCCTGCTCGAAGGTCGAGCGATAGCGCTCTTCGCTCTCGCGCAGCCGCGTCTCCGCCTGCTTGCGCTCGGTAATGTCCCTGATAATGCCGTGCATCCTCAAAGGCTGTGCCTGGGCGTTGAAATCCAGCCGGCCCATGCCATGCACCCAGCGCTCCGCGCCATCCGTCTGCCGGACGATTCGGTACTCCTTGTCAAAGGCCTTGCCCAATCCCAAGACCTCGCCGGCAAAATATGCAACCATCATGGCGCGGTCAGCGGGATGGATCAGGGCCGCCCATCCCTCAACCGTGCGCTCGTATGCCGAATCGATGCCGAAGATCGCATCGAGCACTTCCGTACTGCTCCAAACCCCGGTGCGGATATCCAGAGCATAGCTGCCCAGGCCCGCAATCCTCTGCGACTCGCGCAGAGACTCCTCGCTCTCGCGCAGCGCATCCTCCGCCCGCTTGCGCTCGGTGATGTCCTTCCCGAAGACGGAGATGCCAGTCGTCTTACCATCGACAATGATCGGGTTAATCTTCAGTCCCAATGTCCGGCCGTCGAGCGTGGGATGCTCAGTCCGGAAAGGGCCTTCCAAGAGGACGCGCCTGAGGATCTCCAGCCAAAGCGCCAATCCATCTGATGGGAACAGATCCGCAAGCTGCATCCCCACCGCTGCCCGGACGCCATAAACCCTCTCGATGTGCCGCTGAAAAGCCCGGTTGAACAGGGTCAAGCGATAATTCAGGTCCACCGACCAAATATGATCGTCGGTGCTTTCGATCAAGGCCGAGAGATTGGCTTCAACCTGATCGTGCATCTCGGCCTTTCCTGAATCCGGTGACGCTCTCTTCGCCATGGCAAAATCCCACTCTTGGAGGCGCGGACGAGCAACCCCCATTCGTGCTTATATTCCTGCAATACCTCAAGGCGCAATCTCTTCCCGGTGAAACGTTTCTGTTTTGTTCCTCGGCAAACGCCGGAATAGCCCACAAGAGGCATCAAGAAAGCGAAAAGGAGCCAACCTAGAGTGTACGCCGGGCGCGGCGCCGGCGTATCTAACTCTTTTGGGGAACCGGCTTTACACGCGACGAAGCGACTCCGCCGCGAGTCGCTCCGCCGCCAAAGGGATCTGGTCTATGAAGGAAGCATACGCCAGAGCGATCGGGGGCGGGCGCCAATTCTCCATCCGCGACGCGTGATTTGGCGCACGCACATCTGGGAATTCAGTTGCTCTTGCTCGGCGCCACTGAGATCGTTTCCGGCTTCAGGGGCAGCCGGACTTCTACCGTTCTCGGCTACTTATAAGACGGGACAACAACATCTCGGGCACGGTTAGGAAGGATTCCGGATGAAAAGGCCATAACCCGGTTGAACGGCGACTGACGCAACAGCAACCAGCGTTTGCAGGTTACAATTCTTTAGTGATAACCGGGGTGCGGAGCGCCGCATGACCTGGCCCACGGAGATCGATGAAATGAAGACAAATGAACCTGCGAAAGAAACTGGTCCCGCGGCCGGCGAAGAAGCCGTCCCCGCGGCCAAGGCTCCGAAACCCGTCAGCGCCAGGAAGATCGATGAGTTGACCGACGCGGCCCTCGCCGCCATAAAGAACCGCGCCGCCGAGCTCAACATCACCGGGGTCGCCGTGGTGGCCTATGCCCAGGGCGACAGCATCCAGGACTGGACCTCGAAGATGGCGGTGGTGGGCCGGATGAAGATCGCCCCCTCGACAGCAAGCAGGGGAAACAATTTCCTGGCCGTCGCTTACGCCAAAGCCGCCGAGATGGCGGACACGCTGGAGAACAGCGGCACCGCCAAGCGCCCGCCCATGATTGGCGAACTCGGCTGGCGGGGCGGCCTCTTTGCCCGCGTGAAAACCGGCTGCGCGATTGTGGCCTTCAGCGGCGCCTCGGCCGATGAGGACGTCGAAGTCTCTCAAGCCGGCCTCGAAGTGCTCAAAGCCGGTCTGTAGTTTTTGCGGCGCGGGCCGGCCGGTCCCAGACTCGGAAGGGTGCCTTCTCGTGCGCTCTTGTCCAGTTCTTCCATCCTTGGGTGCGTCCGCAAGCACACCTTTCCCGCCCTCGAATTGGGCCGATTGCGTGCTGTCAAGACAACATGGCCGACGGCGCTTCGCAGGGTGCGGGCGCCCAAACGAGACCTAGGAAGGATCAAGGCGCACACATTAAGGCCGCCGCGGCAACAAATGCTTCGTTGTTCCTATTCCCTGTTCCCTATTCCCTGATCCCTGTTCCCTGATCCCTGTTCCCTGATCTCTGATCTCTGACCCCTGTTTCTGGTGATTTGCATCACAGTATACTGTTCATTTGCACCGGTAAGGTGAAGATCGAAATGTATCTGCTCTGGCTCCGAGTTGCGGCAATCCTCTATGCGGCGGCGAGTGTCGCTGTCTTCCCCGCCGTGCTTTACGGTCTGCCGCGCTGGCGCAAGACCTGCGTCCACCTGGGCGGAATGGCGCTCTTCTTTCACTTCGTTTCCGCAGTGGAGATGCTGGTGCAGGCGCATAGCTGGGTGCCGGTGGGCGCGCGCGAGGTGGAGTCGCTGCTCGGCCTGGCCGTGGCCTCGCTGTTCTTTCTGGTCTGGTGGCTTTACGACGCTATCTCTTTGGGAATCTTTGCCTTGCCAGCGACATTCTTCCTGGTTTTTGTGCCCGCGCTGGGGCCGGATCGCTACACATTCCCCTCTCAAGGCGTGCGCACCAGTTGGCTGGTGGCCCACATTGCCGCCCTGCTGGTGGCCTACGCCGCGCTCTGCTTCAGCCTGCTGGCCTCCGTGCTCTACCTCATCCAGGAACGCCGCATCAAGACCAAGCCGAGGCCGGGCGCGGACTCCTGGTGGGCGCCATTCGAGTGGCTGCCGCCCCTCGATACCCTGGAGCGCATCGCCCACGCCACGCTCGAATTCGGCTTCCCCTGCATGACCGTGGGCCTGGTCATCGGCTCGGTGCTGGCCCAGGAGACGCCGCTGGGCGCATCCTATTTTCTCGACCCCAAGATCATTGCGGCCTTTGTCAGTTGGGCCGTCTATGTCCTGCTGCTTCTGGTGAGGCGGAGCGCGGGCCTGCGCGGCCGCAAGGCGGCGTATCTCTCCGCCGCCGTCTTTATGGTGGTGGCCGCCGTATGGTTTGCCAACCTCTTCGGCCACGTCCACAGGTTCGGTGCGCGATGACGCTGGCGCTCATTGGAGTCAACCACAAGACCGCGCCCATCGAGCTGCGCGAGCGCGTCGCCATCTCCCGCGAGGAACTGCCGGAAACGACGCGCGCCCTGGCCGCCGTGCCGGGGGTTCTGGAATGCATGATCGTCTCCACCTGCAACCGCGTTGAGCTGCTGGCTGTCGTCGACTCGCCGGACGCCGATCTGGCCGGCTTCCTGCACCGGCAGTTCGGCCTGGACGCGGCGCTGCTGAGGCCACACCTCTATACGCAGTACGACCGGGATGCGGTGCGCCACCTCTTCCGCGTGGCCGCCAGCCTGGACTCAATGGTGGTGGGCGAACCGCAGATTCTGGGCCAGGTGAAAGAGGCCTTCGCCGTAGCGCGAGCATCAGGCACAGTGGCCGGGCAGTTGGAACATCTGCTGCAGAGCGCCTTCGCGGCGGCCAAGAAGGTCCGCTCCGAGACCGGGATTGGCTCCAACTCCGTCTCCATCGCCTCAGTGGCCGTGGACATGGCTCGCAAGATCTTTGGATCACTCGCGGGGCGCACGGTCTTCCTGGTGGGCGCGGGCAAGATGAGCGAACTGGCTGCCCGGCACCTGGTACAG
>DASWZM010000265.1:0-8864 GCA_036404455.1 Occallatibacter sp.
CGCACCGGGGAATGATACGGCCCCAGTTCTCAGCGTACTGTTTGAACCCGTCCCTTTGGAAGGGGTCGATCCGGTAGCGGATGATGCAGGCGATGGTCATGGTTGTCCTCTCAGTGGCCGGTGCATGGCCGCCAAGGTCCAGCGCTCCACACAGCGCCCAAATCCCCCCAAGGGCTTCGCGGCGGGTTATTTGTGGAGTTGCCGGCTCTGACGGATGCATGTTTGGGAGTATGCCGGTTGATGCGCATGGACAATTCGTCTACGATCAAAGTATGAATGTCAAGGACGATTCCGATGTTGCAGTGTCGAGGATTGCGGCAGCCATCGGCGAACCGGCGCGAGCGCGCATTCTGTATTGCCTGATGGACGGGCACGCGCGCACCAGCACGGAGCTTGCGGTGGTGGCCGAGGTGAGCCCGTCAACCGCGAGCGTCCACCTGCATCGCCTGAAAGAAGAACACCTGGTCAACGTCCTGTTGCAGGGGAAGCATCACTACTACAGCCTGGGAGGGCCCAATGTGGCGAGCGTGCTGGAAGGACTCACCGTGCTTGCCGGCGGGACTCGGAAAGGGTTTGTGCCGGGCACGCCGAGCCGGTTGCGCGCCGCGCGAACTTGCTACGATCACATGGCGGGCACGGTAGGGGTGTTGCTCCACGATCGCTTCCAGGCGTTGGGGTGGCTTAAAGCCGCCGCGGCGGGCGAGGAGCCTGCATACGACCTGACAGCGGCCGGAGAGAAGGCGTTTCAAGCGCTGGGCATCGATATCGAGGCGACACGGGCGCTTCGCCGCCGGTTTGTGTGCGCCTGCCTGGATTGGAGTGAACGGCGGCCGCATCTGGGCGGTGCGCTGGGCGCAGCCCTGCTGGGAGTGGCGCTGAAACGAAGGTGGGTGACGCAGGAACTCGACAGCAGGGCGCTCGGCGTGACAGGTCTTGGACGCCGGGAATTGATGACTCGATTCGGCCTTCCGGTTTGAGGGAAGCAATTCATCTTTTTGGAGATGCGAAGTTACGGCCGGCAAATTCAGCACGTGTGTCCCCAACTCGCTTTTCTCCGATCGACTCGGAAGAAACAAGATTTCGTCCCGGCCCTACGAGACGGGGTGGATGGGGGAACGCTAACTCGTACTCTCCCTACCGGGAGAATGAACAAGGCACGTTTCGTGTACCGTGGGCCGGCAACGCCGGTGGGGGATTAACATGGATGCCATGCACGTACTTTCCGCTGCCGAGATGCAGGCTTGCGACCGGGCGACGACGGAGCGCTTCGGCGTTCGATCGCTCGATCTGATGCGGGCGGCGGCGGGGCGGGTGGCGGTGTTTGCGCGGGAGCAGTTTCCGCGGGCGCGGCGGGTGACGGTGCTGTGCGGCAGGGGCAACAACGGCGGGGACGGGATGATGGCGGCGAGGCTGCTGGCTGGCGCGGGCCTGGAGGTGACGACGCTGCTGCTGGGCGCGCCGGAGGGGCTCGCGGGCGATGCGGGCACGGCCTGGGGCGAACTGCTGGCGAGCGCGGCGCCTGGAACGGTCCACGTGGTGGAGTCGGTGACGGAGCTGGAGCGGCACAATGCGGCGCTGGGAGCAGATTTGATTGTGGATGCGGTGGTGGGGACGGGTTTCAAGCCGCCGCTGAAGGGGCTGGCCGCCGCGGCGCTGGAGTGGGTGAAGGAGAGCCGGGCGGCGGTGCTGGGGGTAGATTTGCCTTCGGGATGGGCGGCGGACGAGGTTGGGGCCGGGGCGGCCGGGCCGGTGTTTGCGGCGGATGCGGTCATTACGTTTACGGCGCCGAAGCCGGCACACGTGTTTGGACAGTTGACGCGGCGGTGGGACCAGGCGGTGGTGGTGGCGCCGATCGGGTCTCCGGAGGGGGCGATTGTTTCAGAGCTGAAATTGGAATGGGCGGGGTCGGCGATGGAGCTGGTGCAGGCTCCGCGAGCGGCGGGGTCTAACAAGGGGAACTTCGGGCACGTGCTGGTGGTGGGCGGGTCGGCGGGCCGGTCGGGCGCGCCCTCGATGGCGGCTCTGGGGGCGTTGCGGGCCGGGGCGGGGCTGGTGACGGCGGCAGTTCCGGCTCCGGCACTGGCGCTGGTGGCCGCGGTTGCGCCGGAGCTGATGACCTGGCCGCTGGCGGCAAGCCCCGCGGGCTGCATTGCGGCGGAGAATCTGACTCCCGAGGGGCTGGCGGGGCTGATGGCGGGGAAGACGGTGCTGGCGATCGGGCCTGGTTTGGGTCAGAGGCCCGAGACGATCAAGTTCACCGTCGGTCTGCTGTGGGTGACCAAGATTCCGGCGGTGATCGATGCGGATGCGTTGAATATTCTGGCGGCGAAGCCGGTGCTGCTGGCCAAGTTGGCAAGAGATCGCACGGTGGTGATGACGCCGCATCCCGGGGAGATGGCGAGGCTGGCCGGGATTACGGTGGCGGAGGTGCAGGGCAACCGGCTGGGGGTGGCGCGGGGGTTTGCCGAACGGTTTGGCGTGACGCTGGTGCTGAAGGGGGCGCGGACGCTGATTGCGCATCCGGATGGACGGGTGGCGGTGAATACGACGGGAAATCCGGGGATGGCCAAGGGCGGGAGCGGCGATTTGCTGACGGGGCTGGTGGCGGGGTTGCTGGCGCAGTACCCCGGCGAGGCGGCGCGGGCGGTAGAGGCGGCGGTATACCTGCACGGGCTGGCCGCGGACCTGGCGGTGCGGTACCCAGGGGGTACCCACGACGAGCATACGTTGCTGGCCACGGACAGTCTTGCACAAATTTCTCGGGCTTTTCGCTTTGATTCGCGCGGGGAGAACGGGTATGTTTGGTTGCAGGGGCTGCCGGTGGAGTCGAGACCGTGCGTGTGCTCCAACGAGGCTACCCAATGACCAACGTTGCCGCTCCCGCCCCCAAGGTTCCTCCCGAGGCTGTCCGGACGCACGAATTCACCACCCAGAGCGGGGCCGATACGATTGAAGTAGGCCGCAAGCTGGCGGGATTGCTGAAGCCGCCGCAACTGCTGATCCTGCGCGGGGACTTGGGCACCGGGAAAACGACACTCGTGAAGGGGATTGCGCAGGCGCTGGACGCGGCCGAGGCGGACGAGGTGACCAGCCCGACGTTCACACTGGTGCACGAGTACGACGGGACACGGGACGGCAAGGCGGTGAAGCTTTTCCACCTGGACGTGTACCGCCTGGAGGGTGAGCGGCAATTGGAGACGCTGGGGCTGGACGAGTTACTAACTCCGGACGCGCTGGTGCTGGTGGAGTGGGGCGAAAAGTTCAAGAGCATCCGCAAGAAGGCCACGGGGGAGATTGCGATCAGCTCGGCGGGCGGGGATGCGCGGAAGATTACGGTGACGCTGAAAGAGTAGCGGCGGCGGGGCATGGAAGTATTGGCGACTCACAGAATTCCGCGAGTGCAGAGCCGGCCGCGCCATTTTTTATTTTCGCCGGAGCGGTTCTCGAATCCACATCAATTTGCCCACCCCCGATCACACTTTCCCGGGCATTCCTGTTCTGATTCCGCTTCAAATACGGGGCGATTGGCCCTTTACGGGACGATTGGCCCTGCGCGTGCCATTCTTATTTTTATGTAGAGGGTCAATTCTGCTCAGACACGGGATACTTTTGTTTATAGAAAAAGGTCGATATGATGAGCAATTTTATACAGATACCCTGCCTTCCGACTTGTTATTTTTGCAACGGTCATACGGTGCCGGCATTTCACCGAGCCGGCAAAATGACGAGCGTTGGACACCGTGCCACCAAGGTCGGATGAGAGGTTACAAATGCGCAAATACAGGATTGGGATTACGTGCTTCTTGGCGTCTCTGTTGGTCGTTTTCATCGCCGGATGCGGTCAGGAAACGGTCACTATTCCATCCGTGGTGTCCACCATCCCTGCCAATGGCGCTACCGATGTTGTGATTAACACGACCATCAGTGCGACCTTCAGCGTGGCGATGAACCCATCGACGATCAGTGCCACAACCTTTACGGTGACGGGGCCGGGCGGAACAGCCGTAGCTGGGGCCGTTACCTACAGTGGGGTAACCGCGACGTTTACCCCGTCCGCCGTTCTCGCATATGGGACTCTCTATACGGGGACGATCACGGCAGGAGCGACAGACCTGGGCGGCACTAATCTGCTGGCCAGTTACTCATGGAGCTTTAGGACGGTTACCCCGCCACCCGCGGTGATATCCACGGTTCCTGCGAATGGAGCCACAAATGTGCCCATCAGCCAGGTGCTCAGCGCGACCTTCAGCGAGGCGATGGCCCCGGCCTCGATCAGTGCAACGACCTTTACGGTGACAGATCCGAGCGGGGCGGCCGTGGCCGGAACGGTCACGTACTCCGGCGTTGTTGCGACGTTTACGCCGATGGCCAACCTCGCCAACACCACCGTCTACACAGCCACAATCACAACCGGGGCCACGAGCGCGGCAGGCGTTCCGCTGCCAGCCAACTACCCGTGGAGCTTTACAACGATTACGCCGCCGCCCATGGTGATAGCCACAGTCCCCGTGAATTCAGCCACAGGCGTATCGCTCGGCCAGGTGCTTACCGCGACCTTCAACGAAGCGATGAGTTGCGCGACGCTCACAACCCCCCCGGCCTTTATCGTCAAAGGCCCCGGCACGACAGCCGTGGCAGGCACAGTGAGTTGCAGTGGCGCCGTGGCGACTTTCACGCCAACAGCCGACCTTGCATTCAACACCGTCTATACCGCTACGATCACCACCGGAGCCGAAGACCTGGCGGGTACTCCGCTGGGCGCCAATTACGTTTGGCTCTTCAGAACGCTTCCGGCGCCAACGCCGCCAACGGTGATCTCCACCGTGCCCGCCAATCTGGCAACGGGTGTGCCGATCAACCAGGCTCTCAGCGCCACTTTCAGCGTGGCAATGACCCCGGCCACGATCGACACGACGACGTTTACGCTGGCAGTGACGGGTGGGGCCGCGGTAACGGGAGTAGTGACCTATGTCGCAGCCGGCTCGGTCGCGACGTTCACTCCGACCGCCGACCTTACACCCAGCACGCAATACACGGCCACGATTACAACCGGGGCACAGGACCTGGCGGGCATCGGGCTGGCCAGCAACTACGTCTGGAAGTTCACCACCGCTGCCGCCGTAGTAGTTGTACCGCCGACGGTGACTTCGACGATCCCTCTAGACTTAGCCACGGATGTGCCGCTTAATCAGATCGTCAGCGCCACATTCAGTGTGCCGATGAACCCTGCCACGATCAACTCGACAACCTTTATGCTGACAGCACCGGGTACGCCTCCCGTTCCCGTAGCCGGCCTGGTTGCCTACGCGGCGGTTGGAAATACACTGACGTTCACACCGACGGTGAATCTGGCAGCCAGCACAAAGTTCACTGCCACAATCACCACCGGGGCTAAGGACCTGGCAGGCGTTGCACTGGCCAGCAACTACGTCTGGACCTTCACAACCGGCGCCGCTGTAGTCGTGGTTCCGCCGGAGATCGTTTCGACGGTCCCGAAGAACCTGGCCACCGGCGTACCGCTGAATCAGGCAGTCAGCGCAACCTTCAGCGAGGCGATGGATCCATTGACCATCACCACGGCCACCTTCCAACTCACGGGACCGGGGGGAGATGTGATAGGAGGAACGGTTTCTTACGATGCGATCAGCTTCATTGCCACTTTCACGCCCACGTCCCCGCTGACCGCCAGCACTACCTATAAGGCGACGGTGACCGATGGTGCAACGGACCTGGCCGGCAATCCGCTGGGGACCACCGGCGCGCCGAATCCCTGGACCTTCACGACCGGTGCGGCAGTGGTTCCACCGCCAGTGGTCCTTGGGCCGACCATATCGCTGTTTGGCGGTTTTGGCGGCGGCGCGGGGATGACCAACCAGGGAATCCACACGGTGGTCAATGGAGATATCGGGACCACGGGCGCCTCTACCACGATGACCGGGTTCCACGATACCAGCCTTGCGAAAGTGGGCGCCGTATGGCCATGCACGTATACGGAATCGCCACTCAACGTAGGGCAGGTGAATGGAACGATCTACACCGCTCCGCCGCCTCCTACCGTTGAGTGCCCCGATGAAGGAACCGCCGCTACAATGGCCATCGCCACCGAAGCCGCGTTGGAAGCTCGAACCGCTTACACCACTCTCCAAGGCCTTCCCTCAGACGGGGTTCTGGCAGCGGAGATAGGCAATACAACCATCTACCCCGGCGTCTACACAAACGCAAGCTCAGTCAAGATAACCCTTGGGCCTCTTACTCTCGACGCCCAGGGCGATCCCAATGCGTCCTGGGTCTTCCAGATCGGATCATCTCTCACCGTAGGCACGCCGACATCATCTGAAAGCGTGATCCTGAGCGGCGGCGCCCAGGCCAAGAACGTCTTCTGGGCAGTCGGGGGCCTTCCCGGCGCGGTCATCAATTACGGGGGAGGTGGGACGATGGTGGGAACCATCATCTCTCAACCGGGAATCACGGTTTCAAGTCCCGGAGTTGCCGCGATAACGACGATCAACGGCAGAGTGATCGCTTTGGGTGCGTCGACCACACTTGTGAACACCGTCATCAATGTTCCTGCTCCTTAAGGCCTTGGCTGAGGCCGCTCAAGGCGGTCTCAGCCCTTTTCGGACAATGCAGTTTCCGGTATGTTCTGTTCGCGTTAATTCAACCCGCCGCTGTGGTGTTTCGATCATCGCGACGCGCAGTGCAGGAGGCGACAATGAGATTGAGCGTAAAGATGATTGCCACCGCGGCATTTGCCGCGCTTCTAATGCCCGCGTTCCTGGTCCGTGCGGACGAAGCGGCAAAGCCGTCGACTGGCGCCACCGACGATAAGGCCGCGGCTACCAGCGTCGCGGCTGTCGCCGATCCGGCTGCGCCGCTGCCGGCCGCACCGCTGCCGGCTGCTTCGATGGCGCCGGCCATGCCGGATCCCAGAGGCATGAACAGTGGTACTCCCAGGGCTGAATGGTTCGTGGGTTACTCCTATCTGCGCGCAGTGCCGGCGCCGGCTGACGGAAACCGGCTGGTGTGGCTCAACGGCGGCAGCACGTCCATCGCGTTCAACGTGAATCGTTACCTGGGACTCGTCGGCGACTTTGGCGGCTTCGCCGATTCACAGGTCCTGCTCTCAGGGACAGGCGGGGGTCTACCCAAAACGCCGAGCTCAAGCGGGGCTGTCTTGTTTTATCTCTTTGGTCCACGCCTGTCCTTTCGTAATTACGACAGAGTCACACCCTTTGCCCAGGTTCTGTTTGGGGACTTTCATGCCACTCATGTGACACTCCTGTCTCCCCTCGGTGCTCAGGTTCTCCCGGTAGAGAACTCGTTTGCCATGACCGCCGGCGGTGGCCTGGACGTCAGAATCCACCACCATATCGCGCTCCGCATCATTCAGGCCGAATACGTGATGACACGGTTTGAGAATTTCAACACCGGATCAAAAGCGGAGCAGAACGACATGCGCATATCGACCGGACTTGTGTTCCGGTTCGGTGGAAATCCGCCACTGCCGCCTCTGCCGCCGTTAGCTTATTCCTGCTCGGTCAACCCATCCTCCGTATTCCCCGGAGATGCGATTGCAGTGTCGGGCACGGCTCTGAATCTGAACCCCGCAAAGGCGGCCGTATACACCTGGGTTGCCAGCGGCGGAGTGGTGACTGGGGTTACAAGCACGGCGAAGATCGACACGACGGGTCTGGCTGTCGGCTCTTACACGCTTAAAGGCCATGTCTCAGAGGGCGACAGGCCGGGAGAGAATGCGGATTGCACGGCCTCGTATGCGGTAAGGGCGTATGAACCGCCGACCGTGAGTTGCGTGGCCAATCCTTCCTCAGTGCTTTCCGGCGCTTCTTCCACCATCACGTCAACCGGCATCAGTCCACAGAATCGTCCCCTGACTTACAGCTATAGCTCGACTTCCGGCTCCGTGAGCGGAAGCGGGACGACGGCTACCCTGTCTACGGTGGGCGCTTTGACTGGAACAATCGGGGTGACCTGCACCGTGGTGGATGACAAGGGCCAGACTGCCTCGGGTACAACTTCGGTGATCGTCGAAGCTCCTGTGATCGCAGCAAAGCCCACGACGAGCGACCTGTGCGCGGTTCAATTCAACCGTGACCCGCGACGCCCGGCTCGCGTGGACAATGAAGGGAAGGCGTGCCTGGATGAGGTCGCACTCAATCTGCAGCGTAACTCCGATGCGCAGCTTGCCATCGTAGGGAATGCTGCCAGCGGGGAGAGGGGCGGCAAGAAACTCGCCACGGAGCGCGCGGTGAACACGAAGGCTTACCTGGTCACCGGAAAGGGTATCGATTCAGCCCGGATTACGGTGTACACCGGGTCTCAGGATGGAAAGACCGTCACCACGACCCTGATTCCGGCGGGTGCAACGTTCGATAGCACCGGAGATACGGCTGTGCAGTAGGGCGCAGTCGAGGGACATCCGGCTACTTCGGTGCCGCGCCATCCGAAGTAGCCATCTCCGATTCACTGATTGACCAAAGGCTGACTGGAGGGTACCCTCCAGTCAGCCTTTGTGTTGGGCGATGAGGAACTGCAGGTGTAAGTATCCCGCCTTGGGCGCGATGAAACTCAAGCCGAAGGCGGGGCGCGGCTCACCGCGACCTCGAACGGCTCCCGCTCTGGAATACACTTTGCTTGAGGGCCTTTGGTTCCCAGCCCTTGCGACAGTTCTTTCCTCGAAAAGCGGTCGCAAGGATGAGTTCGGCCAAGAGCTCCCAATCGAGTTGGACAGGGTGATGGAAATAGCTGAGATAATTGGCCGGTTTGAAAGGGTGACCGGGAAGTTCGAGCGAGAGGCCGTCGAAGCAGCGGTCGCCCGCAGGGAGGAGGTTATCCCCGAGCTTCTC
>DASWZM010000266.1:0-7095 GCA_036404455.1 Occallatibacter sp.
TCGATCGATCAGTGCAACGGCACAATCCCGTACACCAGGTCGAATTGCATCGCCCGCGCCATATTCCCCGCCCGACCCGCCGGCTCGCCGACCCGCCCCTCCCTGACCCCTGCTCTCTGGCCCCTGCCCCAAACCCAGAACCGCGCCGAGCCCAGCGTCGCCGCAGCCAGCAGGCGCATGTCGAAGTACCTCCGATCCCCTCCCCTTGTGAACACATCGTCCTGCTTGATGGCGACAAAAGAGCATCGAAAAGGGGGCAAAAACGATCGAAAACGGGGCAATAACCATCAATTTTGAGCTGTTTTTCGCGCTTTACGTTGGGCTCCAACCGGACCTTTTGCGTTGTTTTGTGGCCCCGCAGCAGGACCCTTTCGCAGCAACTCAGTTGGCTGCTCCGTTTGCAGGCTTATAGGGCTGCTTTTTCCTTCTTTTTGCAGGCTTATAACACTACTCAGTTTCACCGCGCGCCGAATTGCTCACTGGCCCGCTGACCCCTGACGACAGACAACTGACCGCTGACAACTGACCGCTGTTCGCTGTAATCTGTAATCTGTTTTAGAAAACGCTTTCCGCCCAGCCGGATCCCGAGGAACCTCATGCTGCTCGCCGCGCTTCGCCAACAAGTCCTCCGCGCCAACCAGGAGATCGCCCGCCGCGGCCTCGCTCCCCACACCTTCGGCAACGCCAGTGGAATCGACCGTTCCGGCCCCGAGCCCCTGGTCGTCATCAAGCCCAGCGGCGTGGACTACGCCTCGCTCACCCCCGAAGACCTGGTCGTCGCCAACCTCGACGGCAACATTGTCGAAGGCTCCCTGCGCCCCTCAAGCGACCTCGATACGCACACCTTCCTCTACCGCGAATTCCCTCAGATCGGCGGCATCGTCCACACCCACTCCGAGTTCGCCACCTCCTGGGCCCAGGCCGGCCGCCCCATTCCCTGCCTCGGCACCACCCACGCCGACTACTTCCACGGCCCCGTTCCCGTCACCGAGCCCCTCACCGCCGAGGAAGTCGCCCAGGCCTACGTCCGCAACACCGGCGCCGTCATCGTCCGCCGCTTCCGCCTGGAAAACCTCGACCCCATCGCCGTCCCCGGCGTCCTCGTCGCAGGCCACGCCCCCTTTGCCTGGGGCAAAACCCCCGCGGAGGCCGTCGAACACGCCGACGTCCTCGAATACATCGCGCGCCTGGCCTTCCGCAGCGTCCTCCTCGGAGCGTCCGATTCCGGGATTCCCCTGTACGTTTCCGAACACCACTACCAGCGCAAGCACGGCCCCAAAGCCACCTACGGCCAGCCCTGACCCCCTCCTGTCCGTCCGCCTGGAAAACGATTTCCGAAGACGCAATTCCCCCTCCTGCGCCCGCGGCCGCGCTCTAACCCGCCTCCATTCAAGAGCCTACCTGTTTCCATAGCATTGATCCCTTTCCATGGATGCCGCCTACCATTTCCTGCATTCTCCGTGGAATCTCCTCAAGCTCCGGTTGACGTTTTGTGAAACCAGGAGTCCCTATCTCGCGTATTCTCAATCGATTGCGATTGATCGAGCGGAAACCTGCGCTTTTCACGCACTTGGCAACCGACGTGCAACAAAAAAGTTCGATTTAGGACGCTCCCCCCATGGAAACAAGCCTCCTCAACCGTTTGCAGGCGATAGTGCTGGCCGTAGCCACTGCTGGCCTCGTTGTGCTCGCGGTGCTCAACCTGCGCCAGGAGAGCCAGTTCCACCAGCCTGACGATGGCGTCTGGTGGCGCGAGGTTCCCGGCGGCCTGCAAGCCGTCCGCGTGCTGCCCAACATGCCCGGACAGAAAGAGGGCATCCAGGTCAATGATCTCCTCACCGGTGCCCAGGTACTGCCCGATAGTCCTTCCCAGCCCACAGACATCCAGACCCGCGACCTGCTTCCCGGGGTCAAAACACTGAACGAGCCCTCCGCCGAAAGCCCCGGCATCGAGCCGAAAGATCTGCTTCCCAAAGTCAACTACGTCCCCATCGCGACGGTGGCCGATCTGGAGCGCGTTCTCTACCGCACCCAGGTTTATGGCAAAGCCGCGTACGCCATCACCCGAGACGGAATTCCCCTCGACACCCCGGTCGTCATCATCCCCGAGCCCGCTGACCGAGGTCTGGCCCAGGCCCAGCGCATTATTGGCCTGGTCTACCTCGCCATTGGCATCTACGTCCTCTTCCGCCGCTGGACAGCCCCACGCGCCACGCACTTCTACCTGTTCTGCCTGGGTTCATTCGCCCTGTTCACCCTTAAGTACACCGGCGAGTTGAACACACTCGACTGGATCGTTTTCTGGTCCAACATCCTCGCCGAGTCCCTGCAGCCGGCGCTCTTCCTGCATTTCGCCTTCAGCTTTCCTGAAGAACGGTTCAAGAACCTCCGCCGGCGCTGGCTTTTGCCGCTGATCTACGCGCCGGGCGCCGGGCTGCTCGGACTCTGGATCTGGACCATCGAGACAAGGCAGGCGACAGAACTGCTCAAGCACCGCCTGGACCAGATCGGTACCGCCTACCTTGCCGCCTTCTACGTGCTGGCCGCCCTGCTCTTCCTGCGCAGTTACAGCCGGGCCAATACCCCGCTGCTGCGCCAGCAGTTGAAGTGGGTTACCCGCGGCACCGTGCTCGCGGTTCTGCCTTTCACGCTGTTTTACGCCGTCCCCTTCCTGTTCGACCTGAACCCGCCCACGCAGCTGACAAATCTGGCCGGCTTGTCGCTGGTCATTCTCCCCCTCACCTTCAGTTGGGCCATCGTCCGCTACAGGCTGATGGATACCGACCTGATCTTCAAGCGCGGCGTGGCCTACACGCTGGCCACCGGCGCGATGCTCGGCGTCTACTTCGGCGTCATCGCGCTGATCGCCGTCCTGGTCCACCACGGCTTGCCGCAAGAGGCGCAAGAGTGGGGCCTGGGCATTTCCTTCGTAGCCTTCGCGATGATCTTCGACCCTCTCAAGCGCAGAATTCAGGCGTGGGTGGACAGGGCTTTCGATCGCCATCGCTACGACTACCGCAAGGCGCTGGTGGAGTTTGGCCGCGGCCTCAGTTCGGAGACAAATATCGAGGCCCTTCTCGAATCCATCGTGGAACGGCTGCCGCGCACGCTCCTCGTAGCCCGCGTGGCGGTTTTCCTCACCCGGAGCTCCGAAGACGCAGGCCGGCTGCGCCTTGCCGCGGCCCATGGGCTGCCTGCCGAGGTGGGCGCCGCGCAGGACCGCCTGGCGCTCGGGTTCCTGGACTTCGACCAGGCAAAAGACCACTCGCACATCTTTCTTGAAAACGCGCAGCAGGCCTTGCATCTGCCCCAGGACCAGCAACGTACCGCCGCCCTTCTCGACCTTAACTACTATCTGCCCTGCCGCGTCGCCGCAGGGCAGATCCAGGACGGGCCCGCCACCAGCCGCACCATCGCGGTCATCGGCCTGGGCCGCACCATCGGTGGAGACTTCCTCTCCAGCGAAGACATCGAACTGCTCGAGTCCCTCGCCAGCTATATCGGCATCGCTCTGCAGAACGCCAGCCTCTACGCCCGGCTGGAAAAGAAGATCGGCGAATTCGAGCAGTTGAAGGAGTTCAACGAGAATATTGTCGAGTCCATCAACGTAGGCATCCTGGCTCTCGATCTCGACGACCGCATCGAAAGCTGGAACGCGCAGATGGAGGCCATGTACGCCCTTAGCCGGGCCGAGGCCATCGGCCAGCCGCTCCAGAGTGTCTTCCCGCCCGAGTTCATTGAGGCGCTGGAAGGATTCCGCAACGATCAAGGCGTGCATCACCTCTACAAGTTCCGCCTCACCACCCGCGCCGGCGAGCAGCGCACCGCCAACATCGCCGTCGCGCCTCTGCTCTCGCGCGACTTTGTCTCCGTGGGACGCATCATCCTGGTGGACGATATCACCGAGCGGGTCTCCCTCGAAACCCAGCTCGCCCAGGCCGATAAGCTCAGCTCCATCGGCCTGCTGGCGGCCGGCGTGGCGCATGAGATCAACACCCCCTTGGCCGTCATCTCCTCCTATTCGCAGATGCTCTCCAAACAGTTGCGCGGCGATACGCGCCTGGGCCCCGTGCTGGACAAGATCACGCAGCAGAGCTTCCGCGCCGCCGAAATCGCCAATGGCCTGCTCAACTTCTCCCGCACCTCGACCACCGAGTTCCGCGAGACCAACCTGAATCAGGTCATCCGCGACACACTCGCCCTGCTCGAGCACCAGTTCAAGACCGCGCAGATCGATGTCGACCTGGACCTGGCCGAGCATCTGCCTCCCATCCACGGCAACCCCGGCAAACTGCAGCAGGTCTTCCTCAACCTCCTCCTGAACGCCAAGGAAGCCATGCCTGGCGGCGGCCGCCTGCGCGTGGCCACCCTCGTCAACGGGCACGTCGAGGCAATGGTCGCCGACTCCGGCAGCGGCATCGCCCCCGAGCACCTCAAGCGCATCTACGATCCCTTCTTCACCACCAAGACCATGCCCAAGCCTGGCGACCCCCGCGGCACCGGACTCGGCCTTTCCGTCTCCTACGGCATCATCCAGGAACACGCCGGAAAAATTCATGTCGAGAGCGCCGTAGGCGCGGGCACAACCTTTCATCTCGAGTTTCCGTTGTTGAGGAATTCAGTACATGCCTGAGGTCGACCTGCCCTTGAATCTGCCCGTCTCCGCATCCGCCGCAACCGGCAACTCCGCCGGCGCCAGCATCCTTGTGATTGACGATGAGGCCGCCATCCGCGAGTCGCTCGAAGTGCTGCTCACGCTCGAGGGGTACTCGGTCAGATCGGCCGCCGACGGCGAAGAGGGGCTGCGGATTCTCGAGCTCGAAAACTTCGACCTGGTGCTCCTCGATCTCGCCCTCCCCGGCCAGAGCGGCCTGGAGCTGCTCCCGCAGATCAAGGACCGCCAGCCGGAGCTGCCGGTCATCATGATCACCGCCTACGGCACCGTGGACAACGTCGTCGAGTCCGTCCGCGCCGGCGCGGAAAACTTTGTTCAGAAGCCCTGGGACAACGAAAAGCTGCTGGCAGACATCCGCTCCGCTGTCGCCCGCCACAAAGCCGAAGAAGAGAACCTGCAGCTCAAGCGCACCCTCAAGCAGCGCTACAACTTCACCAACATCGTGGGCAAGAGCGAGATCATGCTGAAGGTCTTCGATCTCGTCGCCCAGGTCGCGCCCAGCCGCTCCACCATCCTCATCCAGGGCGAGAGCGGCACCGGCAAGGAGCTCATCGCCAAGGCCATCCACGCCAACTCGCCCCGCCGCGACAAGCCCTTCGTCCCCATCAACACCGGCGCCATGCCCTCGGAGCTGCTCGAATCCACCCTCTTCGGCCACGTCAAGGGCGCATTCACCTCCGCCGTCGCCTCCAAGAAGGGCCTTTTTGAAGTCGCCAACGGCGGCACGCTCTTCCTCGACGAAATCGCCACCATGGGCATGGATACCCAGGCCAAAATCCTGCGCGTGCTCCAGGACCGCCGCTTCATGCACCTGGGCGGCATCCAGGAAATCCAGGTGGACGTGCGCATCATCGCCGCCACCAACATCGACATCCGCAAGGAAGTTCGCGACGGCCGCTTCCGCGAGGACCTCTTCTACCGCCTCAACGTCATCACCGTCGACCTGCCGCCCCTGCGCGCCCGCCGCGAGGATATTCCCCTGCTCGCCAGCCACTTCCTCGAGTTCTACGCCAACGAAAACGGCCTGCCGCCGCGCAAGCTCTCCGCCGACGCCCTGCGCGCCCTGGTCGATTACGACTGGCCCGGCAACGTGCGCGAGCTCGAAAATTCCATCGAACGCGGCGTCGTGCTCTCCTCCGGCCCCGTCATCGGCTCCGATCTGCTTCCCGGCCACATCACCGGCCGCAGCTTTCAGGACGCCCTGCTCGAACACAACCCCAACGCCTCGCTCTTCGACATCCTCGAGGACATCGAGCGCCGCATCATCATCGAAAAGCTCGAGCGCTGCAACTGGAATCAGACCGAAGCCGCCGAGCAGTTCCGCATCCCTCTCTCCACCCTCAACCAGAAGATCAAGCGCCTCAACATCGAGATCCGCAAAAAGGGCAGAGAGTAAAGCGAGAGATCAGGTATCAGTCGTCAGGGAACGTGGTAAGGCGATTTGTACTAAACCCGCTTCGCGGGTAGCTGAACGCGTAGTACGATTTGGCAGGACAATTGCGAAATGCACACCACCGCCGCCGCAGCAGTCAGCAAGCTTCTGAACGAGTCAGGCGCATGATCGGCACGAAATTGCTGCACTGCAATGAATCCCCATAAAGCAATTGTCCTGCCAAATCCCCTCATGGTTTAGTACAAATCGCCGTATCCACAGTGCTCCGCGCTCGCAATCGTGACCTCCGACAAACTCTGTCTGCGGAGCACTGTCGATACGGCACTAGAGATTTGGCGCCAACCTCCACTTCCGCAGTCGCATGGCGTGCAAGACATCAAAAGAGCCACTCCGGAGTAGGACGGGACCCTTGAGATGTTGGCCAACTGCCAGTGCGGCTTGGAGCCCGGAGAATCAACAAAGCCAACGTCCGGGTTGGGAAACGAGGGTGAAAGCAGCTCGGCGTCCGGATTCTTGTGTGCAAATATGGGTACGCGCCGCCCAAGTACCCGCCGGATTGGACCCAAGTTGAACCCTGGCGTTTCGGCGAGCTGGACGAATTGGCTTGGTGCCGCCGACCCGTCCTCGCGCCGAATGCGGATCGGTTGGGCGGGTGGCCCTGGTCTCATACCGCGCATTATCAAGTTGAGGGTGCCCCCGGTCCCTCGCCTTTGGGGACCGGGGAAGGGGAATCGAGCTGTCTTTTGCGCATCCACGCAGGCAGTTGCCAGCCTCTCTCGCAGGCCGTCCATTCCGATTCGATTTCTACGCTTCCGTGCATTCCCGTTTGATAATGGCGATAGCTCGACCATTTCCAATCCTCCGGCTTTCCTACCAGCCCCCGCGCGACCGGATTGCGATGAATGTAGCGCAGCTTCTCCACGAACTTCTGCTGCGATGGGACGTTGAAATCGTAATAATGCGCCTGCCAGAAGGGTCTTTCGCGGCTGCGCATCGAAACCGACAGCTTGAGGGCCTGAACGGTTCT
>DASWZM010000267.1:0-9471 GCA_036404455.1 Occallatibacter sp.
GCAAGGCCCGCGATCTGGCGCAGAAGACACTGGATATCATGCAGAAGGAACAAAAGCTGGGCGTGGGATCGAATCAGCAGACGCTCTCGTCCGAGCACGACCTGGCCCTGGCCGAGTCGGCTCTGGTGACCGCCGAGACCGCCTATGAAAAGGCGCGCATCGAGGTGCGGCGCGCCACCGGTACGATCCTTGAGGAATACGGCATCTCAATCGCCGACGCCAAAGCCGGCGTAGTGGAGGCGGACCATCTCCAGTAAGCAAGAGCGAATCCGCGTGCTGGTCGCCGACGATCAGCCGCACATCCTTGAGGCCGTCGAGCTGCTGCTCGCCCCGCAGGGCATCGATGTGGACTGCGTCCGCTCGCCCCAGTTGCTGCTCGAGGTGCTGGGCCAGAGCGACTACGATGTCCTGCTCATCGACCTCAACTACACCCGCGACACCACCTCCGGCCAGGAGGGCCTCGATCTGCTGGCGCGCATCCAGGAGTTCGACGCGCGCCTGCCGGTCATCGTGATGACCGCCTGGGGAAACATCGATCTGGCCGTCGAATCCATCAAGCGCGGTGCTCGCGACTTTATCCAGAAGCCGTGGGAGAACGAGCGCCTGGTCTCGCTTATCCGCGTTCATGCCGAGTTGCATCACGCCCTGCGCCGCGCACGCCAATTGGAGCTGGAGAACCGCCTGCTCCGCGCTGAAGGCATGCCGGAGTTTTTGGCCGGCGCGCCCTCCATGCAGCTGGTGCTGGAGCTGATTGCGCAGGTCGGACCCTCCGATGCCAATGTCCTCATCACCGGCGAGCACGGCACCGGCAAGGAAATCGTCGCCAAGCTGCTCCACGCCGCCTCGCCCCGTTCGCGCAACCCGCTGGTGGCCGTCAACGCCGGCGGCCTGCCCGAGGGAACCTTCGAGAGCGAAATTTTCGGGCACGTGAAGGGCGCCTTCACTGACGCGCGCACCGACCGCATCGGCCGCTTCGAGTTGGCCAACGGCGGCACGCTCTTTCTCGACGAGATAGCCAATGTCCCCTTGCGCCAGCAAGCCAAGCTGCTCCGCGTTCTTGAAACCGGCGAACTGGAGCGCGTCGGCTCCTCGCAAACCCGGCGGGTCGATGTGCGCATTCTCTCCGCCACCAACGCGCTGCTGCACGAGGAGGCCAAGGCCGGCAACTTCCGCGAGGACCTGCTCTTCCGCATCAACACCGTTGAAATTCACCTGCCCGCGTTGCGCGACCGGCGCGAAGACATACCGCTGCTGGCCGCGCACTTTCTCAACCGCAACCGCGCCCGCTATCGCAAGCAGGTCATGGATTTCTCTCCCGCCGCCATGCAGCAGATGATGCAATATCCCTGGCCGGGCAACGTGCGCGAACTCGAACACACCGTCGAGCGCGCGGTTCTGCTCTGCCGCGGCGAGGAGGTCGAGCCGGTCAATCTCGCCATTGCAGCCGCCCGGTCTGCTCCGCAGTCGTTTGAAAACATGAGCATCGACGACGTCGAGGCCCTGCTCATCCGCAAGGTGCTGCGCCGCTGCGATGGAAACATCTCCCAGGCCGCCGAGTCCCTTGGGCTCAGCCGCGCCGCGCTCTACCGCCGCATCGAAAAATATGGCCTCTGATAAGTTTGCCCGCAGGCGCCGTGGCTCGACTGTCCGCCGGGCCTGGTTTTACTGCCTGTTGCTGGTGCTGCCCGCGCTCGTCTTCGTCGCCGTCTTTCTCTACCAGGGGCAAATCTCCCTCGCGCCGGCCATTCTGCTAATCGGTTGCCTGCTGCTTTACCTCCTGCTGGTAGCCGCTACGCTAATTGAAGGCATGATTCGCCCGCAGCAGACGCTCTCAAACGTCGTCTCGTCCCTGCGCGAGGGCGATTATTCCTTCCGCGCCCGCGGAGCCGGCACTCAGGACGCGTTTGCCGAACTGGCCGCGGAGGTCAACGCACTCGCCGATCTGTTGCAGAAGCAGCGCGTGCGCTCCCTTGAAGCCACCGCTCTGCTGGCTCGCATCCTCGAGGTCATGCACGCGCCAATATTTGCCTTTGACCGCGAGAATCTTCTACAACTGGTCAACAACGCCGGCGTCAAGCTGCTCGGCCTCCCCCATGCCCGATGCTTCGGCCGCACCGCCCGCGAGTTGGATCTCGAAGACCTGCTTGCCTCCGCGGACCAGAGCATCCACTCCTTCGGCGGCAAACCCACGCGCTGGCTCCTTCGCAAGGCGGTCTTTCGCCAGGACGGCAAGCCCCACACGCTGCTGTTGCTGGCAGACGTGAGCCTGCCGCTTCAGGAAGAGGAACAGATCGCCTGGAAGAGGCTGATTCGCGTGCTCGGTCACGAACTCTCGAACTCGCTGGCGCCCATCAAGTCCATAGCCGGCAGCCTGCTGGCGCGCGTAGACCGGATGGGACACATGGAAGCTGACGAGGCCACGCTGCACGACTTTCGCCGCGGCCTCGGCGTTGTCGAGAGCCGCGCCGACGCACTGCACCGCTTCGTGCAGTCGTATCGTCTGCTCGCCCAGTTGCCCCCGCCGCAGTTCCGGCCGGTGCCGCTCGCGGCCCTCCTGGAGCGGGTGGTCCTCCTCGAACAGCGTCTGCCGGTTCAACTCGAAACCGGACCGCCGGTCGTGCTCGATGCCGATCCCGACCAGTTGGAGCAGATGTTCATCAACCTGCTGACCAACGCCGTGGACGCTTCTCTGGCCAACGGCGCCCAGCCGGTGCGCACAAGCTGGCGCATCGCCGATTCCAGCCTCCTGGTCGCCATTGAGGACCGCGGCATGGGCATCGCCAATACGGAAAATCTGTTTGTCCCCTTCTACACCACCAAGCCCGCCGGCAGCGGCGTAGGACTGGCGCTGGCCCAGCAGATCGCCCGCGCCCACGGCGGCGAAATCAGCCTTCTCAACCGTGAAGACGGTGAAGGCGCTCGAGCCACCATTCGCCTGCCCCTGGCGCAGCCGTAGGGAATCTCAGAGTTCTTGTCTTTGTTTCTGAGCGACTCGGATCTGTCCAATTCAAACGCCGCACATTCGCAACCACCCCCGGCTCGGATGGAAGGTATTCAGCCGCAGGCAAGCGCCGAATCGGGGAAAGCTTCCGGCTCACCGGCCTCAAGGTCCTCAGCGGAATCCGGACCTGAATCCGCACCAACCGCACGCCGCGCCGCAAAGAACTGCTCCACCTGGGCCAGAACATCGGCTCCTGTGCGCGCCTGGTAGATGGCCGCCCGCAGCTTCGCCCCGCCCGGCACGCCGTGGGTGAACCAGGTGGCAAACTGCTTCATCTTGCCGGCCGTCTCCTTCCCCGCGGACGAAGACCTGTCCGCCGGGGGGCCCATGCGGCCGTCGCGGGGCAGGTCCTTGGCCGCCTCGGCTTCGTCCAGAAGCATCTGAAAATAGGCGCGAATCATCCGGTACCGATCCTCGACAGTCGGCCGCTCGTATCTGCCGGTCGCCGTATATTGCGCAATCTGCCTGAAGATCCATGGGTTGGCCGGCGCAGCGCGCCCGATCATCACCGCATCGCAGCCCGTCTGCGCCACCATGGCCGCCGCGTCCTCCGGGGTGCGAATATCCCCATTGCCGATCACCGGAATCCCCACCGCCTGCTTCACCTGGGCAATCCACTCCCATTGCGCCTGGCCGCTATATCCTTGTTCTCGTGTCCGCGCGTGCAGCGCCACGGCTGCCAGCCCTTCGGCCTCCGCCATTCTCGCCAACTCCACGCACACTACCTGCTGCTCGTTCCAGCCCATGCGGAACTTGACGGTGAAGGGAATTGTCACCGCCTTCCTTACGGAACGAAAAATCTCGCCGATTTTGGGCAGGTCCCTCAGCAGTCCCGAACCCCCGTTGCACCCCACCACCCGCTTGGCCGGGCAGCCCAGGTTCAGGTCCACCGTATCGAAGCCCGTCTCTTCCACAATCCGCGCCGCCTCGACCAGCGTTTCCGCATTCGACCCGAAAAGTTGTGCCCCGATCGGGTGCTCATCGTCATAGAAGGTCAGGTACCGCCGCCGCTTCGACTCCCGCATCCGCGCCAGCCCGTCCGCCGAAGTGAACTCAGTCATCAGCAGCCCGCAGCCGGACTGCGCATTGGTGACCGCAGCGTCGATCGATCCTGCATCGACCGCGTCTTCAATCCCCGAAAAGTCCGTATGCCCCACACCTTCGGGAAGCTCAGGGCAGGCTCTCGCCCCGTCGTTCTTCTTGCGGCTAGGGTGGGCCTCTTTGAAGCCCGAAGCCGTAAACAAACTGGCGTGGCGAATAAACCGCCGAAACACCGTATCTGTGACCCCGGCCATGGGAGCCAGCACAGTAGCTGGAGCCACCACCACCGACCCCAGGCGCACCTCCGCCGGAACCCGCGCCTCTGCGGGCATAGTGTGCTCCTTGGGGTTGTCCCAATTCTTCTTCACGGTAAATCCCTTGCCAGCCATTTGAGCCATCCCACAAATGATGGTGCCCCATCCTTGCCGCGTCGTTGTTTTTCCGGCAAGGGTGGGAAACCACAAATCTCAACCATCGTGTCGGCCGCCCCACAAACGCCGGGTGCTCCAGGTCTCGCCTCTTAGACCTTAGAAACCAAGAACCTCAGCGAGCCGAATCTGATCCCTGACCCCTGATCCCTGTTTTTCGTCCTCCTAACGAACTTGGGCCTCCGCTGCAGCGGAGGCCCAATCGTCCCTGCCGATTGCCTTACGCGCCCGCTATTTCGCCGGCGTAACCTCGCTCGCCTTGGCATACTTGCGGCGGAACCGCTCCACGCGGCCCGCTGTGTCCACCAGACGCTGCTTGCCTGTAAAGAACGGGTGGCATGCCGAGCAGATTTCCACGTGAATGTCGCCCTTGTGGGTCGACCGCGTCTCAAAATTGTTCCCGCAGGCGCACATAACCCGCACCGCGGCGTAATTGGGATGAATGCTCGTTTCCTTCCCCTTGTCGTCCTTCTTTACCTTGGGCATCTCGTCAGACAAACCTTTCCTTCAATTCTCTTATTGTAGAGGCATTCCGGGCGGAAGGCAATCGCCAACGAGCCCCCATCCGGCCGCGGACTACGGCTTCGATCTCAACGTCACGACCTCCGCGATGCTGAGAACCAGCGCATACGTTGCAAACAGGAATGCTCCGTACTTTCCCGCTGAAGCCTCCTGCATTCTTGGCATCAGCGCTGAGAAGTGAGAGAGCAGGATCGCTTCGCCGAACATTCCCGGCAGAGCGATGAGCAGAATTGCGGACGCCCAGCCGGAAGCGGGGATCTGCCGCCAACGCAAAATCAGGATGCACCCCGCCGTACTCACAGCCGGAGTGATAAAGAAGTTGACCCAATAACGCATCGCGGTGGTCTCAAACACGTGTGGCCCAGTCCTTTCAAACCAGAGCGTCCCGGCGATCCAAAACACAATTCCAAATCCAAACAGCAGACCAACTTCGCGACCTCGCATCAGAGCCTCCTGAGGAAGTACAATCTGTACCAGTCGGTACATCAAGATTTGTACCACATGGTACATCCAGAGGCAAGATGCAAAGGAAGGAAATTCGAGATCTGGACCTGTTGATTGAGCGCTGCCTCTCGGCCTTCATCGCTTCAGGCACGCTCGACCTGAGCCTGGATCGGCTGGCAAAAGAGGTAAGAACCAGCAAGCGCATGTTGATTCACTACTTCGGCAGTCGCGAAATGATTGAGCAGAAAGCGCTTGCGCTCCTTGAAGACCGGCTCCGCGACATGTTTCGGGAGGAACGATTTCCTCCCGGAGTCTCCCTTGAAACGGTCGTAGCGGCTCTCTGGGCGCAATCCACTTCGCCCGAGTCCAGAGGCGCTTTGCAGGTCATCATGGATGTGTCCCGGCGCGGCTGGAGCGGCTCTGAACGTGCAAAAGCCTTCTACCGGGAGCAGCAGCGCCTATGGGTCGACATGCTGCTGAAGTACCTGCCTGACGCGCTGGCGGTGGAAGGGCTTCTCCAACTCTTCCAGGGCGCAATCCTCGTCTATCTGGTCACCGGAGACCGCGAACAGGGCAAACGCGCGCTGGACCGCATGATTCTAAGAACCTGTCCAAAAACCTGCACGGCCGGATACGGCGCTTCGTCCAGGGATGCTTTCCCATCGCATCCGGAAAACGATTGACCTTTTGCAGAGAATTATGTGCCCGCGGCGCATAATGTGAATTGAATAGGGCGCGATAGCCCGACAGCAAGGGTGGCGAGCTCCACCATGCCAAGCACAGGTCAGGAAGCTGCGCACAAACAGGCGCGGAAGCAGAGGGCCTTGTCTTCGTGGATTTGGTAAGCAAATGATCCCCTCGCACACCGAAAAATGCGGCATAACTCCCTTAACGTCTGGAATCTGCAAATAACTCGTTCTGAATCAAGAATCTGGAGCGAAACCCCTGTCGTAACCCACTGAAAACAAGGAGTTTCCTTCCAGAGACGGGGTGGGGGTGGGGGGTGGAGGTTACTCATGCGTTAACCGGGCGGCGCCCCCACTCCTGCTTGCGCTCTCCTGGCAATGCAGACCCTCTGCTCCCGTGCGGGCGCTGCCCGTGAGTTATTGGACAGGTTCTAAGAGAAACGAAATCACAAAAGCCTCGCTTGGACAGGCCCACCCAGGAGAATGGTGCAACAGGCTGATAACTGACAACTGATCCCTGACAACTGTCTTTACTGCGCCAGCGCCTTCTCAATCCCCGCTTCCGCCAGCGGCGCCATGATCGCGTACCCGGCCGGCAGCGGATGCACCCCATCCGCGCTCAGCTTCGCCGGCAGCCCGTCGCGCTCATCTTTCATCGCCGTGTGGTAATCAACATAAACGTAACCGTTTTCCGCCGCGTAGGTCTTGATCCACGCGTTCAGCGCCACAACCTTGGGCGCCGGCGTCATTCCCGGGCTCCAGGGAAAGTCGAAGGCCGGCATCACCGAGCACAGCACCATGCGAATGTGGTGGGCCGTGGCCAACTCCGCCATCGAAGCCAGGTTGTCCTCCGTCTGCTCCAGCGTCATCGGACCGGTGTTCCCGGCGATGTCGTTGATGCCCGCCAGAATCACCACTACCTTCGGCTTCAGCGCAATCACGTCCTGGCGAAAGCGCACAAGCATCTGCGGCGTGGTCTGCCCGCTGATGCCGCGATTGATGTACGGCTTGCCTGGGAAGGAGCCCGCGAGCTTCCAGCCCTCGGTGATCGAGTCGCCCATGAACACCACACGGTTTTCGCCCGAAGCCGGCGGTCCCAGCCTCACGTTGTCCTCCTTGAATCGTGACAGCCATCCGTAATCGGTCAGCAACTGCCTGTCGTGCGCCGTCCAGTAAGCATTCTGCGGATGCCCTGACGGCGTCAGTTCCGGCGCGGCATTGGCGGGCGGCGCGGTCTGTGTGGGGGGTGGCGCCTTGGTTTCGGGCAAGTTTCCCGGCTCCTGCGAAGCGATCGGGGCTGGGGCGATCAGGCCTGTCAGTGCGGCTGCAAAAAAGGCAATGCGCAGAAGGTTTCGATTCACGAGTCCGTCTCCATTTCTTGACCGGCCAGTCTTTCGGGGGCAATCCCTTCAGCGGGCAGGATTCAGGGGATCAACGAAAGCTCTGCCCACGCGCCGTCCCGATTGTAAGAGATTGCGCCGCCGGGTAGCCCCGGCTTTTTCCACATTGAGTCACCGGACCTGCACCGGCGCGTCCCCGTGCCCGTTGCGCTACGCTTGAAAACAGATGAGCGTCTGCACAATCTGCGATGGAGTCGGGCTGGTACGGGTGGTCAACGCCTCCGGACAATGGGTTTCCCGTGCCTGCGAGTGCCAGGAGATGGTGCGCGAAGAGCGCCGCCTGGCCGCCGCGCACATTCCCGAGCGCTACCGCCATTACACACTGGATGGCTTTGAGACCGCCTTTCGCGGCGCCGACTCCTCGCTGGGCCGGGCGCATCTGACCGCCCGCAAGTTTGTCGAGGCCTACCCCGTCGATACATCCGGCAAGGGACTTCTTTTTACCGGCTCCATCGGCGTCGGCAAGACCCACCTCGCCGTGGGCGTACTCCGCCGTCTGGTGCAGGAACGCGGCGTCAAAGGCCTCTTCTGCGACTATCGCGAGTTGCTCAAGAGCATTCAGAACAGCTACAACCCGCAGGTGCACACCACTGAGTTGGAGTTGCTCAAGCCGGTCTTTGCCGCCGAGGTGCTGGTGCTGGACGATCTGGGCGCCCAGAAACCCAATGAGTGGGTCTGGGACACGGTAGCACTCATCCTGAATGCCCGCTACAACGACAGACAGACCACCATCATCACCACCAATTACCCCGACCTGCCGGCGGCCGGCGGCGGCCTTACCGACCCCGAACGCGCTGCTCGCGAACCCACCCTCGGCGACCGCATCGGCGACCGCATGCGCTCTCGCCTGGCCGAGATGTGCGTCCGCGTTGAAATGACCGGCGAAGACTTCCGCCAGACCGTCAAGCGAGCCCGCTTCGGCTGAATCGCTTCGGCTGACAATTCCTTTTTGCCGCCACTTTGATAGACGAACTTCGCTCAATCCATCAGCTTCATCGTCAGATAGGTGAAATACTCGGCGCGCGTCCGCGCCTCCTGCTTGTTATCCGCGCCCGCCCCGTGTCCGCCCTCCGTGATCTCGTCATAGAAAAACGGCTCGTGAAACTCCTCCATGCGCGCCGCAAACTTGCGCGCATGAACCGGACCCACGCGATCGTCCTTGGTCGTCGTGAAGATCAGCGGTTCCGGATAATGCACATCCGGCTTCAGTTGGTTATACGGCGAAATGGAGGCCAGAAACGCCCACTCCTCGGGCACCGAGACGGAGCCATACTCGCCCGTCCACGAGGCGCCGGCCGACAAATGCTCAAATGCCAGCATGTCCAGCAGCGGCACCGCAATCACCACCGCTTTCCACATTTCCGGGTGCTCGGTGAACTCCACGCCCATCAGCAGTCCGCCATTCGATCCGCCCATAATCCCCAGCCTCCGCGACGAGGTGATCTTCCGCGTCACCAGATCCTCGGCCACTGCGTAGAAGTCGTCGTAAATCCGCTGCCGATGCGTCTTGAGCCCGACCTCATGCCACGCTGGGCCAAACTCGCCGCCACCCCGGATATTGGCCAGAACAAACACGCCCCCACGCTCCAGCCACAGCTTGCCCGCCACCCCGGAGTAGCTCGGCGTCTCCGCGATCTGGAACCCCCCATAGGCTGTCAACAGCGTCGCATTCGACCCGTCATACCGCATTTCCTTGCGATGCACCGCAAAGTACGGCACCCTGGTCCCATCCTTTGAGGGCGCCTCCAGCTGCTCCACCACATCGCCGCTCGCGTCGAACTGCGGCTTCTGCGACTTCGCCAGAGCGAACGATCCGTCCTCCGCATCGCCCAGCCACAGCGTGGGTGGCATTAAGAATCCTTCCTGGCCAACAAAAAAGCGGTCATCCGTGCGGCTCGTCGTCGCAATCCGGATCGTCTGGTTATCCGCGACCGGCAGCCGCTTCCGCG
>DASWZM010000268.1:0-13319 GCA_036404455.1 Occallatibacter sp.
GGGCCTCGACCGCCGCCGCCAACTTCTCGTAGCTTACCGGATCGGTGTAGCGGAAGGCCAGGTCCTCGAGTTCGCCGCGCACCTTGCCCATGCCCAGGCGGTGGGCCAGGGGGGCGTAGATCTCCTGGGTCTCGCGGGCGATGGCCTCCTGCCGGTCCGGCTTGAGGTGCTCGAGGGTGCGCATATTGTGCAAGCGATCGGCCAGCTTGATGAGCACCACGCGCACATCCGACACCATGGCCAGCAGCATTTTGCGCACGTTTTCGGCCTGGCGATCCTCGCGGTTGGCAAACTGGATCTTGTCGATTTTGGTGACGCCTTCAACGATGTGGGCCACCTGATCGCCAAAGCCGGCCGCAATTTCCTCGTTGGTAGCGGGGGTGTCCTCGACCGAGTCGTGCAACAGGCCGGCCGCAATGGCCGTCGCGTCCATCTTCATCTCCGCCAGCACCTCAGCTACCTCGAGCGGATGGATGATGTACGGCTCGCCAGAGGCCCGCATCTGCCCGTCATGATGCTGGACGCAGAACTCCCAGGCCTTGCGGATGAGAGAAACGTCTTCGCTTGGACGGTTGGCCTGGACCTGCCGGAGCAGCGCTTCAAAACGTTGATCGATCGAACGCTTGGGAATGGGCGGAGCCACTTCGCGCGCGGTACCGTGCACCTCCCCGGCGGTGGACGGGGGCGCGGTGGAATCATCTGCCGGTATGGCCTGCCGGACAGTCGCCATGCTTCATTATAGGCCGCAAGCGTTCGATGCGCATGAAAGCTCCGGCAGCGGCCCGAAGCCGCGCCCGCCAGCCGGCGCATTGGGCCCCGGAGAAACTCACCGGCAAAACGGTTGCTTTATGCGCCGAGTCTGGCCTCCAACCTATAAGTCGCACAAACTGTCCATCCTTTATCCCTGAAGCCCGCACCATGAATCTGGATTAACTCCTGGAGAGATCCTAAGATGATATCTTTCTTTCGCACCTATTCAGTATTGCCGGATGAGAGCCCGCCCTATTACCAAAGTCTAACTACTGTGAATCAATCCAACTAACACTCTCAAGGTATTTATGAATATGCGGCTCATGCGATTGGATAATAGCCATTCCCTTATTGATTCGTCGGTGCTGGAAAGCTCCATGCAATGTGTTGGGCATCACATCGCGAGTACTCTGGCGGAGGAGTAAAGTCTCTTACGGACTAGAGGTCCGGAACTGAGGAACTTATGCTGAAACGCCTCTTAGTTACAGCCTTTACCGCGATGCTCGCGGTAGGTATAGGCTATGCAGATCAATCCAATGCGAAGGTGACCATTCCAGTCAATAAGACTTCGGCAACCAGCGGCAAGCAGATGTATGCCAACTATTGCGCGCCGTGTCACGGTGTGGACGGCAGGGGCCAGGGCCCCGTCGCATCCGCGCTGAAGACGCCGCCAACCGACTTGACCGTGCTTAGCAGGAACAACCGCGGAAAATTCCCCGATTCGCACATCGCCACCGTGTTGCAGAATGGCACGCAAATCTCCTCGCACGGTACGGCCGAGATGCCCGTATGGGGACCGATCCTTGGTAAGATGGACCAGACCAACTCCCAGGACAGACTGCTCAGAATAAGCAATTTGAGCCGCTACCTGGAGACCCTTCAGGTAAAGTAGGGCCGGCGGCCCATTTGCTCCCGGCAAAGGGAGTGTATGACCAAGCCGCGCAACCCTCGACCTGTTTTGAACCAAGAGGCGCCCAAGGTTCCCAAGCCCGCGGCGCCTTTTGAACGGATTCACGAGAAACGTCCCTTGGCCCAACCACCGGAAGACCGCGACTCCAGGCGAAACGTGTACCCGGAAAGCAAAGTTTCTGGATTGGACATTCGCGCCCCTGGGGCCCTGGTCAACCGTCGCGCGGCGGACCGGCTGCGCAGCGGCCATTTATGGGTCTACGCCTCGGATATCGAGTCGATTGAATTGCCCGGAACCGGCGCAGACGACCCTGCCGCGCTGCTGCCTGTGGCCGACAGCCGCGGCCTCCTGCTGGGCACCGCGCTGTACAGCCCCTCATCGCAGATTGCGCTGCGGCTGGTCTCCCGCGAGGCTATCAATGAGGCTGCCTGGCTGGAACTGCTGGCCTCCCGGCTGCGGCGGGCAATTGGCCGGCGCAAGTCCCTGCTCGACGCAGAGACCAATGCCTGCCGGCTCTGTTTCAGCGAGGCCGATGAGTTGCCCGGCCTGGTGGCGGACAAATACGGCAACCTGGTCATTTTTCAACTCCTTGCCAAGGGGTTGGATTCGGTCGCGGTGCGGGAAACCTGTGTGTGCGTGCTGCGCGAGGAGTTGGCTCCATCTGTCATTCTGGAGCGGCCCGACCCGCGCATCCTCGAGTTGGAGGGACTGACCGCGCCCAGTTCCGAACCGCTTTTCGTCGAAGGTGACGCGACTCAGGGCGCCAGCACGCAATTCCGGCTTAACGGTCTCGTCTTCCACTACGACGCCAACGCCGGTCAAAAGACGGGAGCCTTCCTCGACCAGCGGGACAACTACGCTGCCGCCCAGCAGTGGGCGCGAACGCTCGGCGCGACTGGCCGGGCGCTGGACGTTTGCTGCTACCAGGGTGGCTTTGCCTTGCACCTGGCCCAGGTCTGCCGCCAGGTCACGGGCATTGACGCCTCCCGCGCCTCGCTCGAGGTGGCGGAGCGGAATTTTGAGGCCAATCGCGACCGGATGAACGCGGCGGTGGACTGGGTGGAGGGGGACGCCTTTCAGATTCTCCGCGACTGGTCGGACTCCGGCCAGACATTCGACGCCATCGTTCTCGATCCACCCGCCTTCGCCAAGACGCGGCGGGCTGTCGAGGGAGCGTTGCGCGGCTACAAGGAGCTGAATCTGAGAGCCCTCAAGATGGTGCGCCCCGGCGGTCTGCTGGTGACCTGCTCCTGCTCTCACCACGTGGGTTGGACAGAGCTCGAGGCCAGCGTAGCCTCGGCTGCCGCCGATGCTCCCCGGCGTGTTCGCCTGCTGGAGCGCCGCGGCGCCGCTCCCGACCATCCGGTGGTGCTGAATCTGCCGGAAACCGAATACCTGAAGTGCCTTGTTCTGGAAGTTGAGTAGCAAGGCCGTGGAGGTCCAGCAGTCAGGCCCGGAGGGCGCGGTGGCTGGCGCGCTTGAGCGGCCAAAGCTGAGCCAGCCATTGCAGCCAGCTGCGCCGGTCCGGCGCGAAAGCGGCTTGATCCCCTTTCGATGGGTCCGAGCGCAACTGTGCCAGCGTGTCTTTGACCAGCGCCCGCAGAGACTCGGCCTCAAAGGTGCAGGAGCGCAAGTACGCTGAGACGGTGAGCCCGGCTTCGGCGGCGCGTTTGCGCAGTTGCTCGCTTTCCGCGTTGCTCAGCCGGATGGTGATGCTGGCGCACTTCAGATTCCGATCAGGCGCCGTCAACAGGCCGTGTGTGGCGCCGGGTTCTGCATCTGCACTCGAATCTGGAACCACTTGCGAGGTTGCCGTTTCAGCGCCCGGAGCCGCTTCGACGGGAAACGCCTCGGGGATACCGGGTGTTCCCGGATCGGGAGGCTGCGTAAGCGATCGATCACTGGGATCGGCAGCTTTGTAGCGCGCGTGGGTGCGCAAGGCGCGCTCGTAGCTGAGAGTTGCCACGTCGTCGGCAAGGCCGTCATCGTTCCAGGCGGGCGGGCGGTCCGCCGCAGCGGACGCCGGTGCGGCCAGCGCGGCCAGCAAGCCCACAAATGTGGGGGAGGGGGGTGAGGGAGCTGATGTGGCCGGCTGCTGCATTGCTTGGAACATACTCCGAGGCCGGCCCACAAGGGTAACGAATCTCCCATGCGGTTGGCTGGTCAGATTCCGGATAAGGAAGCGCGTTTTCCCAGGCCCAAAATGAAACCGCTTCCCGGCTGCCTTGGCTCAAGGTTGCGAGGTCAGCCGCCGGTGACTGCGGATGCCTCGGGGTTGGGCAGCACGCGTCCGGGGAGGGCTAACAGCCGGGTGACATCCTCAGCACTCATGGGGCGGGCAAAGAGGAAGCCCTGACCGAAGCGGCAGCCCAGTTGCCGCAGCAGGCGGTACTGCTCGCAGGTCTCGATGCCTTCGGCCACCACATCCATGCCCAGTACCCTGGCCAGTTCGATGATGGTCCGCACGATTTGCAATGGTTGATCCCCATCGGTCATGCGGCCCACGAAGGAACGGTCGATCTTCAGTACGTCAAAGGGAAAGGAATGCAGGTAGTTGAGCGAACTGTAGCCGGTGCCAAAGTCGTCCATCAGCAGCGAGATGCCCAGCCGGCGCAGGCTTCCCAGCACCTCCAGGGCCGTACCCATGTTGGGAATCAAGCTGGACTCAGTCATTTCCAGGCCGAGTTGGCGGCTGGAGATGCCGGAGTGGAGCATTAATGCCTCGACGTGGTCGGCCAGCCCAAGCCGGGAGAACTGACGGGCAGAGAGGTTGACGCACACCCGCAGGGAACTATGGCGGGGATCCTCGCAGCACCACTTCTTAATTTGGTTTATGGCCTCGGAAAGCCCCCAGTCGCCGATGGGCAGGATCAACCCGCTCTCCTCGGCCAACGGAATAAAGTCCATGGGCGGGATAAGCCCCCGCTCGGGATGCGCCCAGCGGATCAGCGCCTCAAGGCCAACAATCTTGCGGGTGGAGAGATCGATCTCGGGTTGGTAGTAGAGCACAAACTGGCGCTGCTCCAGAGCGCGCCGCAGATCCTGCCTGCGCGGCCACCTCTGGGCCTCGCCGGCAAGGGCGGTGGAGGTGCGAGCCCTGCGTGCGCTCTGCTTGGTAAAGGCTTTACGCAATCTGCGGAGTTCCAACTGGCTGGCAACCATGTCGGCCAGATTCTCGAGCATGCGAAGCTCGTCCGGCGCCATGCCGCGGCGAGGCTTGCGGCAAAAGATGGTCAACGCCCCCAGGATCTTGCCATCGAATGAACGCACCGGCACGCCGGCAAGAAAGACCGCGTCGAGCCGCCTGAGGAGCACCAGCACCCCCTCGAATCGAGAATGTTCTGAAATGTCGGGAATTACCACGGGACCGTCTTCGGCCAGCACCATCTCAAAGATGGAATTTTGCCGCGGCAGCTCGCGAAAAGGTTGGCCCCAATACGACTTGATCCAGACGCGGCTCTCGTCCGCGAAACCGATCGCAGCCGAATCGGCCTGGAAGTACTCGGCCGCCAACCGGGTGATGACGTCGTAGCCCGGTTCCGGCTCGCTGTCGAGAATCCCGGTGGAAGCGAGCGCCGCCAGCCGCGCAGCCTCCAGCTCAGGATCGATTCTGTCGGTTTCCAACTCTGCTTTGGGCATCTTCACTCCGGCACAACACCCCAGCGACCAAGACCTGTCGCTGGGACCCCGGCCCGGCGATATTCCCGACATCGTGGTCCCCGCCGGAGACAGCCAGCCCTCCCTGTGCTTCCCGGCTGTGCAAGAGGGCCGAAAGCGGCCTCGCGGACCCTTCGCGCTCGATTTTCACGCAAACGGCCAGTCAGATCGCTTGTAAGGACGTGCTGCTCAGGTCCTGCACCTCACTTATCGGAGTGGATTCAAGGGGCCATGAGGTTACGCCAGAACTATTCTCGTGAGTACCTGCCCGGCTCCGGCCAGGACACCCCTTGCCGGAGTGGTGCCACGGCTTCCGTAGTCCGGTGTGCGAGGTACAAGGCAGGTTTTCTCAAGGGAACGACCCACCTTTTAGCCATATTGCCGGTTTCTCTCTATTTGGGAACCGCTCGAGCGCCCACCTGTCCCGTTTCTGTCCAAAGGAACGTGAGTTGGTCGGCGTCGTCCTGGACTTGCTGGTCCACACCCATGCCTCCACTGTGTCCTCCGGCCAGGCTGTAGTGCAGCAGGATCGGCCGGCCGCTGGATGAGGCCGACTGCAACAGAGGCGTCATTTTGCGCGCGTGCAGCGGATCCACGCGCGTGTCGCTGTCGCCGGTGAAGAACATCACTGCCGGATAGGCCGTGCCGGGCTTCACGTTCTGGTAAGGCGAGTATTTCAGCAGGTAGAAAAACTGCTTTTCGTTCTCCGCCGAGCCGTATTCAGTCGTCCAGTAGGAGCCCACCAGGAACTTTTGGAAGCGCAACATGTCCAGCAGCGGATAGGCGCACAGCACGGCCGAGAACAGCTCCGGCCGCTGCGTGATTGCCGCACCCATCAGCAGGCCGCCGTTTGACGCACCCTCGATGGCAAAGTGCTCCGGCGATGTGTACTTGTTGGCAATCAGATACTCGGCCGCCGCAAACCAGTCGTCGAAGACATTCTGCTTCTTTTCGAACATCGCCTGCTCGTGCCAGCTCTCGCCATATTCCCCGCCGCCGCGCAGGTTGGGAACCGCGAACCACCCGCCTTGATCCAGCCACCACGCAAACGCCGGCCTCCAGCTCGGAGTGATGCTCAGATTGAAGCCGCCGTAGCCGGTCATCAGCAGCCGCTCCGTCCCGTCTCGCTTCAGCCCCTTCCTGCCGGCAATGAACATGGGAATCTGCGTCCCATCCTTCGACTTGAAAAACACCTGCTTCAGTTCATACTGGCTGGAGTCGAATGGGATCCTGGGCTGGAAAAAGACCTCGCGCTTGCCGGTCAGCGTATCCAGCCGGTAGATGGTGGGCGGCACAATGAACGACTCAAAGCTGAAGTAGCCGTAGCGGTCCGTCGTCCGGCCCTCGAATCTTGAGGCCGACCCGATCCCCTCGTACTCGACCTTGCCGGCCGGCTTTCCATCCAGGGCGTAGACCGTGGTCTCAGTCTTTACGTCCTTCAACCGGTTTACGTAGATCTTTCCGCCCACAATCGACCACGCATCGATCACATCCGGCCCCTCGGGCACGATCGTCTGCCAAACGTCCGGCATGATCCCTGGATCGGCCTTCAGAATCCTTCCCTTGGGCGATTTGTAGTCGGTCTTCACATACCACGCGCCTTTGGCGTAGATCGCTTCAAACCTGGAGTCAAGACCCCAGACCAGCACTTCAAAGGGCGAGCCCGGCTTGGTCAGATCGCGGAAGACGATGTCCACTCGCCTGGCCGGCACACCCCGATCGATCTCGATGACCAGGTAGCGGCCATCGTCGGTCACCACACCTGAAAAAAGGTCGTTGCCGGTCAAAGCCTCCCCGCGAAACTCGCGCCCAAACACCAGCGTGTCCCGGGAGTTTCGCGTCCCCAGCACATGCTGATAGAGCAGCGTTCCCCCCTTGTCGTTGCGCGCGTAGTAGAGGCTGGCCCCATCCGGCGCGAAAACGACACCGAAATAGCGGGCCGTGGGCAGTTCATCCTCCAGCGTCTTCCCGGTCTTCACATTGAACACGCGAATGCTGGCCTCATCCGCTCCGCCCTGCTGCACCCAGTAGGCCACCCGCTGCCCATCGCGGGAAATGTCCTCCAGGCCGACCGAAGTGTTCGGGTCCCGGCTCAGCTTGGCCGGATCAATCAGACGCTCGTCCTTGTTCGTCCACCCATGGCGCACATAGATTGAGAACTGCTGTTCGCCTGCCAGCCGCTTCCTGAAGAAGTAGCTGCCCGCACGTTCAAGGGGCGTGCCGGTCAGCGTCACATTTTCCAGCGCGTCCAGATCGTCCACCGCCTGCGCCCGGATGCGCGCCTGTTTCAGATACCGCGCCGTGTAGGCGTTCTGGACATCGATAAATGCCCGCGTCTCAGGGCTCTTGGCGTCTTCCAGCCAACGGTAGCTGTCGGGGATCTTGGTTCCGAAGTAGTCGTCGCTCACCGGCACAGCCTGCACGGCCGGCGACGCAGGCAAGGTGATTCCCTCGCGCCCATGGATCGTCTGGGCAACCGCGCTTGCCCCGGCGATCGCACAAAAAACCAATCCAAAAGTCCGTTGCACGCAGAGCCTCCTGCGGACAGAATACGCGGGAGAGAGGATGGCTGCACCCTTTCCTCCCATCAGATGCAGTGATTCGGAGCGCAGAGAAATGGAGAGGTCGCCAGCTACGTTCCGCCGGCCCATCCCCATTGCGCTGGACCAACCTCTCGCCCCGGACGGGTGGTGCATGAACCCGTCTTCGTGCACTGATTCGCACTGTGGGCCTCGTCGGCGCGCAACCCGGTAAAATCAACTCCAGTGTCAGGATCGCCCCCAACTCAACCTTCGCCGCCTGCGCGGTCCCGGTGGGCTCGCGGCCTGGGATTGCTGCGGCCATCGCACGCGCATACTGCCTTCACGGCAACCGTCGTGCTGATGGTATCCACCTTTCTGTCGCGCATCATTGGGCTGGTGCGGGTCAAGTACATCGTCTGGCTCTTCGGCCGCGGCATGGAAGCGGACGCGCTGAACGGCGCATTTGTGCTGCCGGACATGCTCTCCTACTTCCTGGTCGGCGGCGCGGCGTCCATCACCTTCGTCATCATCCTCACGCGCTATCGCGATACCGGGCGCGAGGCCGAGGGGCAGCGGTCGCTCTCTGTGATTGTGACCACCATGAGCCTGGTGCTGGGCGGGGCCATCGTCCTGGCCGAAATCTTCGCCCCCTGGTACATCCACTGGTGGTTCGACGGTTTCAATGCAGAGAAAGCGGCGCTCTGCGTGCGGCTCACGCGCATTCTTCTTCCCGCGCAGTTGTTCTTCTTTGCCGGCGGAGTCTTTGCTGCGGTTCTCCTGGTGCGCAAGCAGTTCAGTGTGCAAGCGGTCGCGCCGCTGATCTATGGCCTTGGCACCATCGTGGGCGGCGTGTTGCTGGTCAGGCGCATCGGCGTTTCTTCGCTGGCCATCGGCACAGTGGCGGGAGCCCTTTGCGGACCGTTTCTCTTGAATTACGTGTTCGCCCGGCGCATGGGCACGCGCTTCCGGCCCATTCTCGACTGGCACGACGCTGGCCTGCGCGAATGGGTGCGCCTCTCTCTTCCGCTCATCGCCGGCGTTTCGCTGGTCACTGCCGATAGCTGGATCATCGCTCACTTTGCCTCGACGACCAGCGGCGCCGTCTCGCTGATGAGCTATGCCAAACAGCTTTTCACCGCGCCCATGGCCATGCTGGCGCAGGCCGCGGGCGCCGCCTCCATGCCGTTCTTTGCCAGCCTGTGGTCGCTGCAGCGCCGCTACGAATTCGCCACCGGGGTGGCGGACTCGGTTTCCCGCGTAGCCTCGCTGGGGCTGCTGGCAGCCTCGGGCATGATTGCGCTGGCTGCACCGTTGGTGGAGTTGCTCCTTCTTGGCGGACGATTTTCTTCCGGCGACTCGCGGGAGTGTGCTGCCTACTTCGCCGTCTTCTCCGTGTCCCTGTTTCTGTGGTCGGCGCAAGCCATCTATGCTCGCGCATTCTATGCAGCCGGAAACACACTGGCCCCGATGGCGGCGGGGACGGTTGTGACGCTGGTTTCGCTGCCCATCTATGCTTCGCTCTATCGCTGGTATGGAGCCATGGGCCTGGCGATCGCTTCCAATATTGGGATCGCGCTGCAAACCGGGACCATCGCCGTGCTGCTCCACCACCGCCGCATGGTCTCCCTGGCCAGTCTGGACTTCGCCGAGATGGGCCGCTGCCTGCTGGCGGCACTGGCGAGCGGGGGGGCGGTCTGGACGGTCATTTGGGCGCTGGGCAACCTGCCAGGCCACCTGCTGCGTCCGCACCTGCGCGCGCAAATCCGCTGGATCGACCTGATCGTGCTGATAGCCGGAAGCGCGGCCTGGGTGGTTATCGCAAAATGGGTTCTGGAAAAGACCGGCTCGGCGCTGCCCAGGGTGGCCATGAAGCGGCTGGGGCTGCGGTAAGGCAGTTCTCCGGCGATTTCTCGTTCATTTCTTGCTATCTATCTAATTCTTAATCGTTTACAAGATTTTTCGACGCGTTTCATTTTCAATTCATTTCCACGTCACTTTCTCATCCGCGGGCACCCCAAGCGCAGCTTCCAAGCCTCATGCGGTTCGGCAAGAGTTTCCCATTCTGAAGACACAAAAAGCCCCTGCCGGTGCGGGGGCTCGTGTGCTGGAGAAACAGCCTGAAACGGGGCTAAGGCTGGAACGGTTTGGGCGGTTCCGTGATTGGCGGGGCCGGGCCTGCCGAGGCGGCTGCCGTTCCCGGCTTGCCTTCGGGCTTGCGGATGTCGATGCCCCCCTTGAAGAAGGCGCCATCCTCGATGCTGATGCGGGCCGCGGCGACGTCGCCGCTCAGAGACCCCTCGGCGCGGATGTCCACACGGTCCGTGGCGGAGACATTGCCGCGCACTTTGCCCAGAACAACGATTTCGCGCGCACTGATGTTGGCCGAGACCTGGCCGTTGCGGCCCACGGTCACGCGGTTGCCGGGAAGGTTGACGCTGCCCTCGACCTTGCCGTCGATAAACAGCGACTCGGTGCCGTTGATCTCGCCCTTGATGAACAGGCCTTTCCCGATGGTGGCCTGCTCGCCGGTCACAACCGGGGTACGGCTGGGAGGGGGTTCAAAGGCCGGAGCCGGTGGCGCCGGGCGAGAAGGTTCCGGGGTGGGGTTGGGGGCGATCGTTCCGGTTTGAGTGGGTTTCCACATTGCGCTCAAGGTATTTCCTTTTCTGTCCTGACGGGACTGGGCTGCCAAGGCAGGGGCCACTGCCGCGGGCCCAAAAAGCTGAATGGTTGGATCGCCGACCCATTTGCCTTCGGCGACCCCTTCGGCGGCCACTGATAGGATGCTAATCCTTCCTGGTCCGCCAAAACGTTGTCGTTCCGCTATTTTAGACGGAGCACGCCATTTTGACGAAAAGACGGGTGAACAAGGGCCGCCAGGAGCCAATTGTGACAACAATTCCGAGGTCCGGCAACTTTTCGCGGAATCTTCGCAACGCCCGCTAGAATGGCGCCAGGGAGACACCAGAATGCATAGCAAAGCGAGAACCGTATTCCTGTGTCTGGGATTGATCCTTGCCACGGCCAGTTCACTCCAGGCCCAGGACAGTCAGCCGGCGCAGCCCTTTGACCTGGTCATTGCCCACGGGCACATCGTGGATGGAACCGGCTCGCCCTGGTATTCGGGCGACGTGGGCATTCGCAACGGCCGGATCGCCGCCATCGGCAACCTGGCCGATGCGCCCCGCAAGCGCACCATCGACGCCCAGGGCAAGGTGGTTGCGCCGGGATTCATCGATATGCTCGGCCAGTCGGAGCTGACCATTCTGGTGGACCCCCGCCTGCCTTCGAAGATTTTTCAGGGCATAACCACCGAGATCACCGGCGAGGGCAACTCCGTAGCACCGGTCAACGACGCGCTGCTCGCGGCCGACCGAGCCGGCTATGAGCATTACCACCTGACGCCCGATTGGCGAACCTTCCGCCAGTATTTTGCCCGCATCGAGAAGCAGGGCATGGGCATCAACCTTGCCAGCTACGTGGGCGCCACCTCAGTCCGGCGCATGGTGCTGGGCGACGCCGACGTGCAGCCCACCCCAGCGCAACTTGAACAGATGAAGGGGCTTGTCCGGAATGCAATGCGCGACGGCGCGGTGGGCCTCTCGACAGCGCTGCAGTATGCGCCCGCGCCCTATGCGAAGACCCCGGAGCTGATCGCGCTGGCCGGGGAGGCCGCACAATTCGGCGGCATCTACGCCACCCACATGCGCAGCGAGGGCGATGCGGTCCTCGAATCCATCGATGAGGCGGCGCGCATCGGCCGCGAAGCCCACATTCCGGTCGAAATCTGGCACCTGAAGGCCGCGGGGAAGGCGAACTGGGGCCGCATGCCGCAGATTGTGGCCCGCATTGAGCAGGCCCGCGCCGCGGGCATTGACATCGGCGCCAACACCTACGCCTACACCGCCTGGTTCAACACCTTTTCCGCCTTTGTACCGCCATGGGCGCACGACGGCGGCGATGCCAAACTGGTTGAACGCCTGAAAGACCCCGCTACCCGCGCCCGCATCCGCAAGGATATGCTCTCGCCGGGCAAAGACTCGGCCGGAGAGGCCTGGGATAACGAGTGGCAGGAGGTTCCCGGCCCTGAAGCCGTCCAGATTGCCGTGGTCGCAAACCCTCAGCTGCACGCGCTCCAGGGCAAACGGCTCTCCGATGTGGCCGCGGAGTGGAAGGAAGACCCCATCGACGCGCTCTGCGACATACTCGTCAAAGACAACGCCTTTACCGAGGTAGCCGTCTTCGGCATGGATGAGCCGGATGTACTGCTGGCGCTCAAGCAGCCCTGGGTCTCCATCGATAACGATTCGCAGGGCACCTCGCCCGAAGGCCTGCTTGGCCAGGAGCATCCTCATCCGCGCGCTTACGGCACCTTTCCGCGCATCCTGCGGAAGTATGTCCGCGAAGAGAACCAGTTGACCCTGGCCGATGCCATCCGCAAGTTCTCCGCGCTGCCCGCCCAGCGCATGAGGCTGACCGACCGTGGCGTGCTCAAGCAGGGCATGTGGGCCGATGTGGTGGTCTTCGACCCCGCAACGATTCGCGACAAAGCCACGTTCGAAAACCCCAACCGGTTCTCTGAAGGCATGGAGTATGTGCTGGTGAATGGCGTGCCGGTGATCGAGAACGGCAAGATGACCGGCGCGCTGCCCGGCAAGGTGCTGCGCGGGCCGGGGTATGTGCCGTAAGCCGCTGCGGGATGAACGACGAGGCACTGCGCCCCGACCGGCGCGATGTCCTACTCTTGACCTATGACCGATCAAGAACTGGTGGCGCGGATCGCCCGCTCTGCCGGTCAAAAAGCCGGATACAAGCAACTGGTCCGCGAGCTCAGCCTCGGCGGCGGACGCGAGCGCCGCCTGCTGCTTGAGCAGTTGGCGCGGCTGACGGTCCGCGGCGCGTTGGTCAAGCTGGACCGTGAACACTGGAGCATTCCCCGGACCATTTCCGGCGTGGGCGGCACGCGCGAAAACCTGTCCGCTGGGCGGCTCGATCTGCATCGCGACGGCTACGGCTTCGTCCGGCCCAACGCGCGCCAGGCTTCCGGCCAGGAAGATATATTCATCCCGCCGGACGAGATCAATGGCGCCATGCAGGGCGACCAGGTGCTTGTTGAAGTCGATCCGCCGAAGGCCGACGGACGCCGTCTGGGCCGGATTGTGCGCGTGATCGAGCGCCGCAACCCCACCGTCGTCGGCGTCTTTCACTATGCCCGCTCCGGCCGCGAACAGGGCCACAGCGTCGCCCCTTTCGACGAGCGAATGACGCAGCCCATTCTCATCCCTGCCGGGCAGGAGCTTCCTGTGGCCACCGAAGCAGCCACGCCCCACCGGGTGCTGGGCAGCGAAGCGACGACCGCAGCAGCGCACGATGACCTGGAAGGCCTGATCGTCGACGTTGAAATCAACAGTTGGCCCACGCCAACACGACCCCCGGTTGGCCGCGTCATCGAGGTGCTGGGTGATCCGGACGACTTCGGC
>DASWZM010000269.1:0-8204 GCA_036404455.1 Occallatibacter sp.
GCTTGGTGGAGCTCACCACCCTTGCTGTCGGGCTATCGCGCCCTATTCAATTCACATTATGCGCCGTGGGCACATAATCTTCTGCAAAAGGTCAGCCGTTTTCCAGATGCGATGGGGAGCGCATCCCTGGACGAAGCGCCGCATCCGGCCGTGCAGGTTTTTGGACAGGTTCTTAGGTCCGTCCAAACCCGATTCCTGTTTTGATAGGTACTGGAAACGCCGATCTAGCCAAGAGCAAGAGAGTGATCTCTGCTTACACAAAATCACTGATGCGCCAATCGAGCGTCGACTGGGGGTCAGAATCAAAGCCAGGATCTCGGGTTCCGGGTGTATGACAGATCTCCGTTTCAACGAATCTACTATTAACTATTTTGATGTAAGGGTGAGAACCTAACCTCCCTCAGCGGCGTCTCGAACCACCCAGGCTAAAGACACCTTCTTCCGCCGCGCAAGTTCTTCGAGAGTCTCGTAGAGGTCGGACGGAAAGCTAATCGACGCCCGGACCGCTACTTTCTTCGGAGCCTTCAGGCTCTTTCCCTCCGGCAGTTTCCCGCTCATTCTGGCGACATCCAGTCTTCACCACTTTTCACCATATCGGTGAATTCGAACCGCCAATGCCCATTTCTGAGATGGCCTACCCTGCACCCTAGCCGCCGAGGAAGCCAAGTGCCCAAGCCTGATCTCCGAGTTGTGAATCAACCCAAAGAAGAGGACCTTAACGCCTGGTTCGCGCGGAACATGCCGCCGTCGCTCCAGCCGATCGCGCAGGTGCCCGGGCACCTGTCCGGCACCGGTCTGAGGTGGTGCCCTCTCCACCCGCCCGGAAGTCGGGAAAGAGCGAGAAGCCGCCGCGCAACCCAAACAAGGATAACTACACCGTCGCGGAGATTGCCGCTTAGTTCCACGGGGGCCTACCTATGTCCGGAAGTGGCTCAGTGCCCACCGGGAAGGCTGCCAGGCCACTGGCCACGGCGAGCGCGTGCACACCGGCAAGTACGTCTCCTTGCGCATCGGGCCGGAAGACCGGCGCCGTTTCCAGGCAGCCCACCCCCCGAAGCTGCTAAGATTGCGCTGATGGGCACCCATCTCCCAAGCCACGCCGCGCCTCCCCACCTGGGAGGCGCTCCTGTTTTGTACAAGAACTGTGCAAGAGGGTGCGGGATTTGCGGGATTTCCGGGCATTACGGAAGTTTACCCCTCATTGATTCCATGTAAGTTACAGATTCTAAAGGCGCAGCGATTGATCATGCCCATCACTCACATCTCGGTGCGCGGGGCGCGCCAGCACAATCTGCGCGACATCAGCGTCCGCATCCCCCGCAACACGCTCACGGTGGTCACCGGCCTTTCCGGCTCCGGCAAAAGCTCGCTCGCCTTTGACACCATCTATGCCGAAGGCCAGCGCCGCTACGTCGAAACCCTCTCCGCATACGCCCGCCAGTTCCTCGACCAGATCGAGCGCCCCGACGTCGACTCCATCGAAGGCCTCAGCCCCGCCATCTCCATCGAGCAGAAGACCACCAGCCGCAGTCCCCGCTCCACCGTCGGCACCATCACCGAGATATACGACTATCTGCGCTTGCTCTACGCCTCGGTCGGCACGCCCCACTGCCCCAACTGCGGCCGCCCCATCGCCCGCCAAACATCGGATCAAATCGTCCAGCGCATTCTCGAACTCGGCAAAGGCGAGCGCGTCTCCGTCATGGCTCCCATCGTTCGCGGCCGCAAGGGCGAGTTCAAAGACCTCCTCGACCAGCTTGATCAGCAAGGCTTCCGCGCCCGCGTCGACGGCGAACTCCGCGACCTCTCCGAGCCGCTGCTGCTCGACCGCCGCAAGAATCACACCATCGAAGCCGTTGTTGATCGCATCCTGCTCAAGAACCCTCCAGCCGACGCAGCACACCTGATCCCCGGCAATCCTTCCGCCAAACCGTCGATGGAAAAGCGCCTCGAGCAGGCCGTCGCCAAGGCCCTCCAACTCGCCAACGGTCTCGCGCTGGTCGCCGTCACCGGCGCCGAGGAGCAGTTGTTCTCCTCCTCCATGGCCTGCCCCGACTGCGGCCTCGACGTGCCCAAACTTGAGCCCCGCAGCTTCTCCTTCAACTCCGCCTTTGGCGCCTGTCCCGAGTGCCACGGCCTCGGCTCGCTCTACGACCTCGACCCCGCCAAAGTCATCACCGACTGGTCAAAACCCCTGCTCGATGGCGGCCTCGGTCCCGGCTCCTCCTCGCAATATCTCCTCAAGCTCGTCCATCTGGCCGCTGACCGCTACGGGATCGACCTGAAACTTCCCTTCGAAGACCTGCCCGTCAAACAGCAGCACGTCCTGGTCTATGGCCCGCCCAAGAACGAAGCCCCCCGCACCGGCTTCCACGGCATTCTCACCTTCCTCCGCGACACCATCGAAGAAGCCCGCAGCGACGCCTATCGCGAGTACATGATGAGTTACATGTCCGCCACGCCCTGCCCCGTCTGCCGCGGCAAGCGCCTGCGTCCCGAGTCCCTCGCCGTCAAAATCGGCGGCCTCTCCATCGCCGACTTCACCGCCCTTCCCCTCAATCGCGCCCTTTCGGCCGCCATCAACCTCAACTTCACGGCCCGCGAATCCCTGGTCGCCGACCGCATCCGCCGCGAAATCGTCGAGCGCCTTGAATTCCTCTGCGCCGTCGGCCTCAACTACCTCGCCCTCGACCGCAACGCCGCCACGCTTTCCGGCGGCGAAGGCCAGCGCATCCGCCTCGCCACTCAGATCGGCTCCCGCCTGCGCGGCGTCCTCTACGTCCTCGACGAACCCTCCATCGGCCTCCACCAGCGCGACAACAACCGCCTCATTCAGGCTCTCGAAAAGCTGCGCGACCTCGGCAACACCGTCCTCGTCGTCGAGCACGACGAAGAAACCATCCGCCACGCCGACTACGTCCTCGATCTCGGCCCTGGCGCAGGCCGTCTCGGCGGCTGCGTCGTCGCTCAGGGCACGCCCGCTGAAATCATGGCTTGTCCCGAGTCCCTCACCGGCCGCTATCTCTCCGGCGCCGAAACCGTCCTCCTGCGCACTCGCCCCCGCCCCCTCACCGGCAAGTGGCTCACCGTCACCGGCGCCCGCGAGCACAACCTCCAGGACGTCACCATCCGCATCCCCCTCGGCGTCATGACCGTCGTCACCGGCGTCAGCGGCAGCGGCAAAAGCACCCTCATCAACGACATCCTCTACCGCTCCCTCGCCAAATCCATCTACGGCTCCCGGGAGGAGCCCGGCGCACACGACACGCTCACCGGCGCCGAGCAACTCGACAAGGTCGTCCGCATCGACCAGTCCCCCATCGGCCGCACCCCGCGCTCCAACCCCGCCACTTACACCCAGGTCTTCTCGCCCATCCGCGACCTCTTCGCCATGCTTCCCGAGTCCCGCGAGCGCGGCTACAAGCCGGGGCGCTTCAGCTTCAACGTGACTGGAGGAAGATGTGAGGCCTGCCAGGGCGACGGCCAGCGCCGGATTGAGATGAATTTCATGCCCGACGTCTACGTGCAGTGCGAGGTCTGCAACGGCCGCCGTTACAACCAGGAAACCCTGGCCGTAAAGTTTCACGGCCACTCCATCGCCGACATCCTCGACCTCACCATTGAAGACGCGCTCCCCCTCCTCACTGACGTCCCCCAGGTCCGCCAGAAGCTGCAAACCCTCGTCGATGTAGGCCTTGGCTACGTTCACCTCGGCCAGAGCGCAACCACTCTCTCAGGCGGCGAAGCGCAGCGCATGAAACTGGCCCGCGAACTCAGCAAGCGCCAGACCGGCCGCACCCTCTATCTGCTCGACGAGCCCACCACCGGCCTTCACTTCGACGACGTGCGCAAGCTCCTTGAGGTCCTCCACCGCCTCGCCGATCTCGGCAACTCCGTCATCATCATCGAGCACAACCTGGACGTGATCCGCAACGGCGACTGGATCCTCGACCTCGGCCCCGAAGGCGGCGAAGACGGAGGCCGCATCGTCGGCCAGGGCCGCCCCGCAAAAATCGCTGCGACTCCCGGCTCCTATACCGGTCAGTTCCTCACCCGCTACTACACCTCCACCAGTGGCCGCCTGGCCCAAATCGACCCCGGCGACGAACTCGGCCTGATCGACGCCAGTTCCAAAGCAGTAGACTCATGCACAGACGATTCATCCAACAAAATGGGTGCCCCAGAGCCTGCCCTGAGCTTGCCGAAGGGTCTCGCTTCTGAGACTTGGGATGCGACTCCACCCCCCGTCAGCCTCAAACCCAAGCGCACCCGTCGTCTTACCCCTGCCGAGGAAGATCTCGCTTCCACGCGTGAGAAAGCCAGCCGCCCCGCTCAAGAAACGCCTCATAACTCCGGTCCGCGCAAAAAGAAAACGGGCCAGGCATGACCACCCTCCCCGAGCACGATCCCCTCGACCCGAAAGCCCCCACTCCGCCCGAGGGGCAACCAGCCTCGTCAAACGGTGAAAAAGAAATTCCTTCGCTTGACGTTATGTGCTCCGGCCCGTTTCTCACCCCCGCGGGCCTGGCCGGCACCAGTTGGGATGAGCCTCAACCCAACCCTGTAATCCCTGAAGCCAACTTCGAAAGGCCCTTCCAGGCGGACGATACGGATTTGAAAGGCACAGCCTCGTTAACCCAACACCTTACCGCTGCCGGAATCCCGCAGGTTGACACAACAGATTCGACCCAGCCCGCCATGGATTGGCCTCAACCCCTCCATCTATTCCCTAAGGGAATCGAGGAAAGACTCACCCCACAGGGGCGCAAACCCGTGAAGAATACGAACCCCAGCCCGTATGGCAACCTTGCCGGCTCAACCGTGGCTGGCAGGGATGGGTTTCAGCCCATCCATTTATCCCATGAAGAAAACCCGGATCAGCCCGCCTTGACGGAAGATGCGGAGTTGAAGGGTGCGGGCTTGCCAGGAGAGGGTTTTAACCCGCACAGAATCCCGCCTATGGACCAGGCCGAACCAACGGAGGCTGGGAGGGATACCTTTGAACCCATCGATTTATCCCCTGTGCAACGCTTTTCAGACCCCCCCGCCGAGACTCCCGCTTTCCTTAAAGCCCTTTTCGACCTGGAATCAGCATCTCCGGCCGTTCCCGATCAACCCCCACTCATACCAACTGAACCCGCCGAGCACCTCCTCTTCCAATCCTTGTACCAGCCCAAAATCCTCCCACCCCCGGCCCGCATCCCCCATCTCGGCCATTTCCTGATCCTGGCCATCCTGACCCTGCTCGGCCTGCTCGGCGCCAGTCTCCTCACCCGTTCCGCCCTGCAATTCCATCTCTTCGGCATCTTCACCGTCCAAAAGGCCGAAGCCGACATCCACTACACGCTGGGCAGCATGGCAGCCCTCTATCTCATCACTTTCGGCGCCTCCCTGCTCATCTTTCCCCTCATCTGGCACAAGGGCCTCTTCGCCGGCCTGCAATGGAACGCCGCGGCAGCCCAGCGCCGCTTCTGGCTCCTCATGGCGGCCGCCTGCGCCTGTTTCGTCCTCGCCATGGTCGACGAACTGCTCCTCCCCGGCCCCGCCAACGCCCCCATCGACAAGCTCTTTGAGACCCGCACAGCCGCCTGGCTCCTCTTCGCCTTCGGCGTCACCCTCGCGCCTTTCTTTGAGGAAATCGTCTTCCGCGGCTTCCTCCTCCCCGCCCTCTGCACGGCCTGGGACTGGTTCGCCGAAAAAGCCTCCGGCAACCCCGCCCTTCCGCAAGACGAAAACGGCCATCCCCAGTGGTCCATCTTCGCCATGGTCTTCGGCTCCGTCGCCACCAGCGTTCCCTTCGCCGCCATGCACGCCGAGCAGACCGGCTACTCTCTCGGCCCGTTCCTTTTGCTCATCGCCGTCAGCCTCGTCCTCTGCGCGACCCGCCTCAGCACCCGCTCGCTGGCCGCCAGCGTCCTCGTCCACGCCTCCTACAACTTCCTCCTCTTTTCCATCATGTTCCTCGGCACCAGCGGCTTCCAGCACCTCGACAAGTTGTAGAAACCAGCAGGTCAGCAAGTCAGAACTTGTGATAGATTTGCGGCGTGCGTCCTCTCGTTTCCATCCTTGTGGCATTGTCGCTTTCCGGGGTTGCCGCCGCCCAAAAGACCGTCTCCTTCCCTACCGAAGACGGAGGCGTAATCTACGCCGACCTTTACGGAGAAGGCGACCGGGCTGTTGTTCTCGCCCACGGAGGCCGCTTCAACAAAGAAAGCTGGGAGAAGCAAGCACGAACGCTCGCGGCGGCAGATTTCCGAGTGTTGGCGATCGACTTCCGCGGCTACGGCAAGTCCCGAGGTCCAGGCCAGTCGGACCCTTTGAGTGCACCGCTTTACCTGGATGTAATGGCCGCCGTCCGCTACCTGCGAAAGACCGGCGTAAAGAGCGTGTCCGTGGTAGGCGGCAGCATGGGAGGATCAGCCGCAGGCGATGCATCCATCGCTTCGCAGCCGGGTGAGATCGATCGCCTCGTCTTGCTCGGCGCGGCGCCTGACGGCCCGGCCGGCAAGCTCAAGTCAGCCACGCTCTTCATCGTGGCCCGCGACGACGCCAGTGCGGACGGGCCGCGACTCCCCGGAATTCGCGCACAATACGAGAAAGCCCCCCAGCCGAAAGAGCTCATCCTTCTCGATGGCTCTGCCCACGCTCAATATCTCTTTCAAACGGACCAGGGAGACCGCGTGATGCGCGAGATCCTCCGCTTTCTTTCCGCCCCGCCGACTCGCTGACCTGCCGACTCGCTGCCTGGCAGCCCTGCTGACTCGCTGACTTGCTGACTCGCTGCTCCATTACAATCAAAAGCGATGGCCACCCCCACTCACGCCCAAAAACTTCTCGCCCTCCTCGCCCGAACCAGCTTCCGCCTGGGCCAGTTCAAGCTCTCCTCCGGCGCCTCCAGCGACTATTACATCGACTGCCGCACCACCACTCTCCACGCAGAAGGAGGCCGCCTCACTGGGCTCGCCATCCTCGAGCTTCTTGAAGCGCACAACATCGAAGCCGACGCCGTAGGCGGCCTGACCCTCGGCGCTGACCCTATCGTCTCCAACGTCGCCACCGCCAGCGCCTGGCGCGCTCAGTCCAACCCCGCCGCACCACTGCTCCACGGTTTCCTCGTCCGCAAGGCCGAGAAGGCCCACGGCACCGCCCGCCGCATCGAGGGCTTCAGCCACCCCGGCGCCCGCGTCGTCATCGTCGACGACGTCTGCACCACCGGCGCCTCCACCATCAACGCCCTTGAAGCCGCTCGCGAAGCCGAGATGACCATCGCCGCCGTCGTCTGCATCGTCGAACGCCAGGAAGCCAACGGCCGCCCCGCCGTCGAAGCCGCCGCCCACGGCGCCCCCTTCCTCAGCCTCTTCACCGCTACGCAAGTCCGCGCCGAATACGTCCGCCAGCAAAAGGAGGAATAAGCTCCTTCCCCATTCCCATCGCCAACTCGCTAACTCGCTAACTTGCTAACTCGCTGGCCCCTGATCTCTGACCCCTGCATTTATGGACCTCTACGAGAAAATCCGCACCCTCCCCACCCAGCCTGGCGTCTACCTCTACAAAAACGCCGAGGACGAGGTCATCTATGTCGGCAAGGCCAAGAATCTCCGCTCCCGCGTCCGCTCTTACCTCCTTGAAGGCGCACAGGCCAACGCCAAAACCGGCTCCCTCATGCGCGAGGCCGTCGATCTCGAATACATCCTCGTCGCCAACGAGCACGAAGCCCTGGCCCTTGAGAACAACCTCATCAAGCAGCGCCATCCCCGCTTCAACATTCTCCTCCGCGACGACAAGACCTATCCCTACGTCAAGCTCACCCTCGCCGACCGCTATCCGAAGGTTTTTGTCACCCGCCGCCTGCGCAAGGACGGCGCCGCCTACTACGGCCCTTACTTTCCCGGCAATCTCGCCTGGCGCATCGTCGAACTCATCCACCGCAGCTTCCTCATCCCCAGTTGCAAGGTCGATCTCTCCCGCTACCATCCCCGCGCCTGCCTCCAGTACTACATCCATCGCTGCCTCGGCCCCTGCGTCGAAGGCCTGACCACACCCGAGCTCTACGCGCACGCCGTCCGCGACGCCCGGCTTTTCCTTGAAGGCCGTCACGCCGAGCTTGAGCACACCCTCACCGCGCGCATGACCGCCGCCGCCGAAGCTGAGCAGTTTGAAGCCGCCGCCCGCCTTCGCGACCAACTCTCCACCGTCCACCAGCT
>DASWZM010000270.1:0-15570 GCA_036404455.1 Occallatibacter sp.
CGTCTCCGGGGACGGTGAGCCCGGCGTCCCTGAGGGCGCGGATGGCGCCGATGGCGGAGATGTCGTTGAAGCAGAAGATGGCAGTAAAGTCGCGGGTTTTTTCGAGCAGGGCCTGCATGGGTTTAAAGCCGATTTCGGGGGCCATGGGGTGGTATCCGATCTTCATCGACCATCCCGCGGAGTCGATGCGGATGATGAGGGCGGGGTCGATCTTGAGATTGATTTCCCTGGCTACCTGCTGGATTGCCTCCCAGCGGAACTCGGAATCGGGGATGGCGTGGGGGCCGCGCATGTAGGCGATGCGGCGATGGCCAAGCGCGTAAAGGTGAGTGAGAGCCTGCTCGACGGCTAGGTGATGATCGAGGATGATGTTGGTTACGTTTTCAACTACGCTGTGGGCAGAGATGGCGACGACCGGAACGGGCACCGCAATGTGGTCGGCCGAGGTGTTGAGGAGCAGAAAGCCATCGACGGCGCGCTCGACCAGCATGCGCGGGTATTTCTCGATGAGGTCGCGTTTCCAGTCGTGGCAGGCGGTGAAGTAGAAGTAGTGGGCGGCGGTGAGCTCCTGGACTACGCCGCTCATGACGCTGGTAAAGTAACCCTCGCTGAGGTCCGGGGCCAGCACGCCGACGCTCATGGAGCGGCTTTGGCGGAGGGAGCGGGCGAAGTAGTTGGGGCGGTAATTGAGCCGCTCGGCGGCCTCGATGACCCTATTGCGGGTCTCCTGGGGGATGGACCTGGCGGAGGGCGAGTTATTCAGAACCAGGGAGATGGTGGTCTGTGAAAGCTCCAGGTGCTCGGCGAGCATTCTGAGGTTGACGTGCCCCGGTGGCGTAGACAGCTTACCCTTTGCCATGTTGGAGTTGTAACACGTTTTCTATAAATGAGGAAACAGCGTTTCCCCACTAATACATCGATTTTCCAGATGTGGAATACAGAATGCCTACGGGTGATTGAGTTCTCGGTCAAGAAATCGGGTTCCCAGCGGCCTCTCCTGGTCGCCGGGGTCGAAGCGAGGAACGGAATGTCAGGGGGCCTGGATGTGATTGAGTCCGGGGTTGAGGGGCCAGGTTTTGCCGTTGAAGACGAAGGTGCCGGTGAGTTTGCCGGGCAGGGTGATGGATGCATTCATTCCGGCTCCCTGGCGCTGATATTCGACCTTGATTGTGCCCTGGGGATGCGGATAAGTGGCGGTGAGGGAGGGCAGCGTGCCCAGGTGGGGCGCGATACGGACGGTGGCAAAGCCGGGGCTGGCGGGCTGGATGCCGGCTACCAACGTAAGCAGGTCGTAGATGGGATGGGCGCTCCAGGCGTGGGAGTCGGAGCGGGTGTTTCCGGGGACCTCAGGCCATGTGCTGAAGTGAAGGGCCAGGAGTTTGCGCCAGGGGTCGATGGAAGGCAGGTATTGGTCCGCGAGGCCGGCGTGGTCGAGCGCGCGGGCAAGGTAGAAGCGGAAATAGTAGGAGGCGCTGAGGGTGCCATCGGGGGTGGTGCCGGGATCGATGGCGAGCATCTGGCGCAAGACTTGCTGCCGGCGGTCTTTGGGGATGACGTCGAAGAGGACGGCCAGGATGTTGGCTTGCTGGCTGAAGCTCTTCTGGTCGGGGGTGTCGGCTATGAGGCCGCGGGAGGCGGACCAGCATTTGTCGTAGAGGCCGGTGCGGACGTGGGCGGCGCGAGACTGATAACGAGTGGCGAGGAGCGGGTCGCCGAGGGCCTTTTCGAGATCGGCGGCTTCGCCGAGGGCGCCCAGGTACTCGAGGGTGGTGACGCAGGATTCGCCGTGGGCGTCGTAGGTGGGGATCTCCTGCTTGTCACCGACCCAGTCAATGAAGCTCCACCAGGGGAGTTGGTTGAGCAGGCCGTCGGGCTGGTCGTGAGTGGCGAACCAGTTGAGGACGGTGCGGGTTCCGGGAAGTGAGGAGCGGACGAACTCCGGGTCGGGACGGTAGAGCCAGTAGTCGTGGACCATGCCGATCCAGAGCAGGGAGAAGGTGGGAATGGTTTGCGGGAGGGAGCTGGGATAACGGCTGCGGGTGATGCCGTCGGGGGTGCGGGACTGGTCGAAGGCATCGATGGCCTGGCGGGCGAGGCGTTCGTCGCCGGCTACCGAGTAAGAGATGAGGGCCTGGATGCGGGTGTCGCCGACGTACTGAAGTTGCTCGTAGTAGGGCGTGTCCATGTAGGTTTCATGGGCGTCGAGGCGGGCGGTGCGCCAACTGATCTCCCAGATTTTGGCGAGGTCGGGGTCGTTGGAGTTGAAGGTGGCGCGTTCTTCAAAGGGGTAGGCGGTGAATTGCGCGGTGAGAGACTCCAACTGGAGGGGCTCGGCGGCGGTCTGGATGTCGAGGTCGAGATAGCGCCAGGTGCGCCACCAGAGCGGCTCAAAGAAGCGGTGCGAGCCGCCGTCGGGGAGGAAGGTGTCGGTCATGCCGAGGGCGGTACGGTCGTCGACGGCGTCCCGGTCGGCCTTGTGGTGGTCCTTGTCGAAGAGGGCTTCGGCGTAGACAAGGGTGATGTGAGCGCCCTTGCCGCCGGAGACGGTGAGCAGGGGATAAGCGGTGGTGAGGATCTTGCGGTCGAGCAGCAGGTGGACGTGGCTGGCGGCGGGGACGGTGACCGGGGCAGCAGGAAAGGCGCGGAGATCGGGCTGGCTGGCGCGGACGGTTTCGCCCGCGGGGGTGGGTGAAAACTCCGTTGCGGGAAGGTTGTTGGGGACCAGGCCCCAGGGATTGTCGGCGGTGGTGTCGGCGGAACTGGCTTTGTTTACGTCAGCGAAGACGCTTTCGCGGATGGGCGAGGCGGCAGGGAGCCAGGATGGGCCGGGGACGGCGGGGGTCTGCCAGGTCCAGTCGTAGCGGGCGGCATCGACTTCCTCGCCGGGGCCTGAGGCCATGTACTCCCAGAAGCCGTTGGCGACGCGGGGCAGCGGCCGGTGACCGAGTTCCTGCTCGACCAGCCAGCCCTCGGGAGTGCTGATGGAAGCCGCACCAGTGGCCTCGCTTTCGAGCAGAAAGGCGGTGCGGTCGGTTATCTGGGCGATGGGGGCGTAGACGCCGAAGTTCCAGACGGTGGCGGTGATGAGGTTCTCCCCCGGCTGGAGCAGGGGCGCGAGGTCGAAGCGCTGGTAGCGCCAATGGGCCAGATCGCCGCGGGCGGGGCCGTCGCCGGCGCGGTGGCCGTTGACGTAGAGGATGAAGCGGTTGTCGGCGCTGACGCGGACGACGTAGGTGGCGGCAACGGAGGGCAGCGAAAGTGTGCGGCGGAAGTGGAGCACCACGGGCTCGCGCAAAGGGGCCGTGGGATGGGTGATCCACGAGGCTTTCCAGTCGCGGTGGGGCGGGTCGGGCTGGGTAGGGGTTTGGACCGGAGTTGAAGCCGGGCTGGGGGCGGGGGTTTGAGCTTGAAAGGCGATGGTGGCGAGGACGAGGGCGAAAACAGTCAAAACTGGGCGCATGGGATCGGGCTTTCCGTTGAACAAGCCTTAGCTTAACGGAAAAGGAAACCATTGGAGGAATGATTTCAGTTTTTTTGGTTGAGGGTGGGGGAGGGGAGTTGAGGATGGAAGCCTAGATGAGGCGGAGGAAGCGGTCGGGGCGGAGTTGGGCGCCGGGGAAGACTAGCTCCAGGTTAGCGGCGCCGATGGTTTTGGCGACGGCTTCGCCGAGGACCTGGCGGAAGTCGGTGGTGACGGCGAGGTCGCGCCCTTCGTTGAGCTGCTCGTTGGCGAGGCCGGGCCAGCGGCCGTAGACTTTGCCGCCTTTGACGGGTCCGCCGAGGACGAACATGGCGTTGGCGTGGCCGTGGTCGGTGCCGCCGGTGCCGTTCTGGCGGGCGGTGCGGCCGAACTCCGACATGGTGACGAGAGTGACGTTTTCCGTGCTGTCGCCGAGGTCGCGCCAGAAGGCGGCGATGCTCAAGGAGAAGTCGCGCAGGCGATCGGCGAGCTGGCCGTTGACGCCGCCCTGGTTCTGATGGGTGTCCCAGCCGCCGATGTCGGTGAAGGCAGCTTCGACACCGAGGTTGGACTTGAGCAGTTGGGCGATCTGCTTCATGTTGTTGCCGAATTCGGAGTTGGGATAGTCGACGCCGGGGGCGGGCTTGTACTGGGCGGGATTGGCGTCGCGGAGCATTTTGACGGCTGCGAAGGTCTCTTCGCCGGTGGCGTGGAAGATGCTGTCGCCGCTTTCTCCGTACATGGCCTCGAAGGCGGCGGCGGCCGGTGAGGGAGCGGGGCCGCGGGCGCCGACGGCGAAGTTGTTGACGCTGGAGAGGGCGATGGCGGGGATTTTGCCGGCCAGGGTGCGCGGGACCTGGGAGCCGAGGGCAAGAGCGCGAAAGGCTGTGTGCTCCTGGCGATGGCGCAGGTCCTCGGATTGCAGGGCACGATTGAGCCAGCCATCCTCGGTGCTCTTGACGCCGGGCGTGCCGGATTCCATGAAGTCCTGGGCATCGAAATGGGAGCGGGACATATCGGGCGAGCCGGCGGCGTGGATGACGGCGAGATGGCCCTGTTCATATAGAGGCTTGAAGGCGGCCAAGGAGGGGTGGAGGCCGAAGAAGCCGTCGAGGTCGAGGACCTGGTTCTGGGGAATGGCAATGCCGGGGCGCATGGAGTAGTAATTCTGCTCGCGGAAGGGGACGACGACGTTGAGGCCATCGGCCGCGCCGCGCTGGAAGACGACGACCAGGCGCTGGCCGGGGGCGGTTGTGGCTTCAGCCATCACGGAGCGGACCAGGAAGCTGGGTATGGCCGCGGTGCCGGCAATGGCGAAGGCGCCGTTGCGCAGGAAGAATCTCCGGTTGGTCTGCATGGTGTGCCTTCCTATGTTGTGGGGAATACAAATTCTTCTTCTTGACTTCGCGTTCCCTCAGGGGTTAAAACCCTTCGTTTTTCCGGCCCTTTTCGGCACGGCTGAAGTCGTGCCCTGACACAAAGCAGGTTTATGAAACACGCTCCTGCAGAAGACTTACAAAGCGCTTGCGACTGACCTAAAACGTACTTACAATGGACTTACAACTTACTTACGATGGACTTACCGGCGTTGAAACTCCGGAGAGCCGAGCAATAGCCCGGCCAGCAGTTGGTCCTGTTTTTCGAGGGCCGTGGCGGCCTGGGCCGGAGTTATTGGCTTGGCGGATGCCAAAATTGGAATAGCCGGAGCCGCGTTTTGCGCACTCTGGGCTTGGAATTGCTCGAGGAGGGCGGCGCGGGTGGAGTCGCTTATGCCGCCGCCGACGAGCAGGGATTCCAGACGCTGTTCTTCGGCCGCAGAACTGGAAACGATGCCGGCTGGCACGGAGCTTCCATCCTGTTGCGCGGTCCAGTTGATGGCAATGCCGGGGAGCGTGTTGGCGGCCAGGGCGAGCGCGAAGTTCATGCGGTTGACGAGTGCGCCGGCACTGACCCAAGGGGAAGACTGCCAGTTGTAGCCGGTGGGAGGGACCGAGCCGTAGAGGGGCATGCCCATGTCGCGGAGGGCGTTGACCAGCGGTTGCATGTTATCAGTGGATGCATTGCCGGCGCGGGCGGCTGAGACGACAAACTCGATGGGGGTTTTGACCTTGGCGCGATATGCGCTGGTGGACCAGAATTCAGGGGAGCGGAAGAGCGTGTTGAGCACCACGGAGATGTCGCCGCTGCTGGATAGATAGGATTTGGCCATGCGATCGACGAGGCTCTGCGGCGGGTCATCGCCGACGAAGCGGACGGCGAGTTTGCGGGAGAGGAAACGGGCAGTGGCGGGGCGAGTAGCCAGCATGTGCAGGAGCTGACGGCCTTCCTGCTCGCCGTGGTCTTTGATCTTTTTGCCGAGGACTTTCTTGGTCCCCGATTCGTGGCGATTCTCGTCGAATTTGAATCCGCCGCCGCGCTGCGGGCGATCGACGGTCCAGCCGGTGAAGACGCGCGCCACCTGGGTGACGTCGGCTTGTGTATAACCGCCGTTCACGCCCAGTGTGTGCAGCTCCATGAGCTCGCGGGCGTAGTTTTCGTTGAGGCCCTCGGGGGCTTTTTTCTGGTTGCCGGGGTTGCGCGCTTCCTTGAGCTTGTTGCGCTCGGCGGCAGGCGAATCGGGGCCCATGCTGCTGGAGTTATCGAGATAGAGAAGCATGGCGGGCGAGTGCGCCGTGGCCTCGAGCAGGTCTTCGAACTTGCCCAGCGCGCGGGGGCGAATGACGTCGCGCTCGTAGCTGACGAGATAGTAAGGGGTTTCGTCGTTCTTGTGCAGGTAGACGTTGAAATGATTGAGCCAGAAGTCGGTCATGACTTCCTGGAGCTGGGCATTGGAGTAGATGTCGCGCGTGAGGCGCTGGGCGGCCAGTTCCTCGTTAACCACGCGCTGGGGGTTTTCAAGCGCCGCCACGTCCTCCTTTTGCGCGGGGTTGAGGCCGGCGATGAGGGCGGTGCGCTGCTGGGGCTTGAGGGCCTTGCGGAAGCTGTCGTAGTCCGGCTGCGGCATGGTTGCCAGACGGGCAACGCGCGGCTGGGGAGCGAGGGCGAGGATGCGCGCGATCTGGGCTTCGGTGGGCGGCGGCTGCTCGGGACGGGTCTCCGCGGCAGCCATCATGCTCATCTGGCCAACGTCGGTCTGGGCTGGGATGGGTTGGTGTTGTTGCGGCGCCATTCTTGAGGCGTCGGTGCTCATGGCCTGGGCAGTCATGGATGGGCCTGGCATGGCTGCATTGGCGGACAGGGAAGCCTGCTCCTGTTTTTTCAGTTCTTTCTGCTGCTGGCGCACCTGGTAGCGGGCAATCTCGTTGACATAGATAGTGTGGAGCGCTCCACCTTCGGGGATCGGCGCTTTGCCGTCGGCTGCCTGACGGATTACCGCGTTGCTGGGCAGACGGAAGAGCAGGTCCTGCGGGCTCCATTGCATGGCGGGAAACTGCGCGAGGCGGGCTAAGAGATCGGACTGGTCCAGGGTTTCGGGGTGCAACTGCTGGGTGAACCACTTTTCCAGGCCCATGACCCGGACCGCTTCCAGATCGCCGAAACGGGGGCCGAAGGTGAAGCGGTTGAGGGCGTGTAGAATCCGCTCGTCGCCGTGCAACTGGCCAGATTGATAGGGCTGCCTTGCAGCGGAGTGGTTTGAGGCTTGGTTGGCGGGCGGCGTAGCGGTCTGCGCCAGCGCGGAGGCAGAGGGGATGGAAATGCTGAGGCACAAAAGAACGGCTAAGGGCGCTCTGAACAGTTCCATCGATGGTGCTCCTAACTTCTCTTGCGCTTTCCAACCTTGCGGGGATGGTTGGAGGCCTCACGCGCGGCCCAGGCTTCTGTCTCTGTTTGAACCCAGCATACGGCGGGAAGTTGCTCTATGGAGGTGAGACAGGGCAACGACCTGAGTGTGATTCACCCCGGGAGTCATGGGTTCGAGGATTCCCTGCAGCGGTTTTCGAGCGAAATGACGAGCGATTGCTCAAAACATCCAGTCAATCTCTTTGAATTCACGGCATGAATCCGGTTGTTGCAGCGGTCTTCCGCGGAGAAGGAATCCTCCGGCTACGGGCGAGAAGCGCTTGTGGAGTCGAAATGAGTTTGACGCGATTGCCCTGGACTGGGAGGACTGAGTTATCCTTGGGGGCGAAGAAAGGCCCCTCGACCTACGAAGCTTGAACCGCTCAAGCGAAGCTCAGCAAACCAGGAGCCAGCTCAAGGAGCCAAGCGAAGCAAGGCCCAACCCAACAAGCCCAGCAAACCAGAAACAGCTCAAGGAGATCCCGCAGCCATGAAAATCTTTCCCGGCGTACTTATCGTTTCCGCGTTCACTCTCTTGATTCCGACCGGCAATGCAGCGCTCCCGGCGCCGATAGCAATGGCCGAGAGCGTGCAGGCGCAGCAATCGACACATGCGACGGAGATTCGGTATGAACGCTACAAGCTGAGCAATGGGCTTGAGGTGCTGCTGCACGAGGATCACAAACTGCCGATTGTGTCCGTGGACATCTGGTATCATGTGGGCCCGGTGAAGGAGCGAGCGGGGCGCACGGGGTTTGCGCATCTTTTCGAGCACATGATGTTCGAGGGGTCGAAGCACGTGGGCGAGAAGGCGCACTTCAAATATCTTGAGGCGGCCGGAGCGACGGACATCAACGGGACGACGTCGTTTGACCGGACGAATTACTTTGAGACCGTACCGGCCAACCAGTTGGAGACGGCATTGTGGCTGGAGAGCGACCGGATGGGGTTCCTGCTGGACACGCTGGACCGCAAGAAGCTGACCAACCAGCGGGACGTGGTGCGCAACGAGCGGCGGCAGAGCGTCGAGGGCCGTCCCTACGGCATCGTCGATGAAGAGTTGTATCACCAGTTGTTTCCGAAGGCGCACCCGTACTACGCGGACGTGATGGGCTCCCACGCCGATGTCGAGGCTGCGCGGCTGGCCGATATCCGGGAGTTTTTCACCGAGTATTACGCGCCCAACAACGCCACCCTGGCGATTGCCGGCGACTATGATCCCGCGGCCATCAAGGCGCTGATCGAGAAATACTTTGGACCCATTCCGACCGGACCGGCAGTGCCCGTTACAGCGGTGGTTACGCCGGCGATCACAGCGGAGCGTCGCGCCGTGGTGACCGACAGCGTGCAACTGCCCAAAGTGATTCTTGGCTGGCTGGCGCCTCCGGCCTTTGCCGCGGGCGATGCGGACGCCGATTTGGCCGCGCGCGTTCTGGGTTCAGGCAAGTCCAGCCGGATGTACCGGGAGCTAGTGTACAAGCAGCAGATTGCCCAATCCGTCGATTGCTATGAATGGTCTCTGGCGGCGGCATCGCCATTTGTGTGCGACCTGATCGCCAAGCCCGGCGTGACCACGGAAAAGCTCGAAGAGGAAGCGGAAAAAATCGTCGATGGGTTGATCCAGAATGGCCCCACGGCCAGCGAGGTGGAATGGGCACGCAACAAGGTGGAGACCGAGTTGATCTCAGGGCTGGAGCGGCTGGGCGGCTTTGGCGGAGTAGCCGATCAACTCAACTACTACAACCAGTACACCGGCGACCCAGGGTATCTGCCCAAGGACCTGGCGCGCTATGACGCGGTGACGACGGCCAGCGTGCAGAAGTTGGCCCAGGAGACGCTGGGCAAGGACCATCGCGTGGTTGTCTATGGCGTTCCCGGCAAGAAGGTGCTGAATGACGTGCCGCGCAGCCCGGAGGATACCGACGCCAGCGTGAAGATCGAGCCAGTCCATTCGGCAGCCTTCGAGGCAGCCGAGGCCTGGCGCTCGACGCCGCCCAAGCCCGGACCTCAACCGGCTCCGGTTCTTCCTCAGCCTACGGTTTTCACGCTATCCAATGGGCTTACCGTCTACCTGGTGGAGCGACACGAACTGCCGATCGTGGCGGTGCAGTTTATCTCTCTGGCGGGTGGCGATAGCAACCCTGTTGCCCGGCCTGGTTTGGCTGGCATTACCGCTGCCTTGCTAACCGAAGGCACTACGCGGCGGACGGCGGACGAGATTGCCGGCGAAGCCTCGCGGCTGGGAACCGACATCAATTCCTCAAGCGACGCAAACGCAGCCAGAATCGGGCTTTCGCTGTTGTCGAAGTACGCAGGCCCCGGCCTCGAATTGATCGCCGATTCGGCCCTTCATCCGTCCTTTCCCGCGGCCGACCTGGAGCGCGTCCGGGCCAACCGCAAGACCGCTTTGCTGCAGCAGCAGGACAGCCCCTTCGGGCTGGCCATGCGTGCCGGCTTCCTGAACCTTTACGGGCCAACCAGCCCCTATGGCTACGATCCGCTGGGCTCCGCAGCATCGCTCCGCGACCTGACACGGGAGGATGTTGCCGGCTTTTATGCCCAACACTACGGGCCGAAGAGCAGCCTGCTGGAGCTGACCGGCGACCTGACGCCGGCGCAGGCACGCAAACTGGTTGAGGCGGCGTTTGGCAAGTGGAGCTCGACAGCCGTTGCTTCCGCGCCGCCGGCGGCGCCTCCCGCGCCCACCCGCCGGATTCTCGTTGTGGACAAGCCGGGCTCTCCGCAGACCGCGCTGATCGCGTTCGGCCCCGGCGAGGCACGAGGCTCTGCCGATTATCCGGCAACCGCCGTAATGAACACCGCTCTGGGAGGGCTATTCTCTTCGCGCATCAACATGAACCTGCGGGAAGAGCATGGGTACACATACGGCGCCTTCTCGTCCTTCCGTTACTATCGCGGCATCGGCCCGTTCCTGACCGGGGGCCAGGTGCGCGCCGACGTGACCGCGCCGGCCGCAGAGCAGTTGTTCAAGGAACTGGACGGCATCCACAGCAGGCCGCTGACGGATGCGGAACTGCGGCTTGCCAAGGATTCGATCATCCGCGGACTGCCAGGTGACTTTGAAAGCGCGAATAGCGTGAATGGGCAGTTGGGGAGTCTGTGGCTGTTCGGGCTGCCGATCGACTACTTCACCAAGCTGCCGACCGAGATCGAGGGTGTAACCTCGGCTGACGCGCAGGCAGCAGCGGCGAAATACATTCATCCGGAGAATCTGCTGGTGATCGCGGTGGGGGACAAGGCAAAGATTGAGGCTGGGTTGAAGGACCTGAAGCTGGGGCCGGTGGAGTCGTGGAGCGAGGACGGGGCGCCTGCGGCTGCGGGGACGAAGTAGGTTTGGCCTGAGAATTCGACTTGCGTGGGTGGGGTGGGTTCGGAAAGACATGGATAGTCGAGGTTCGTGGTTTCCCACCCTTGCCGCAAGAACAAAGACGCTGCAAGGATGAGGGCACCCAGCTCTTCTGGGCCGGAAGTACGCAGGTGGGGAGGGGCGAGGAGGCGGTTCAGCAGCCTTTTTTGCAGCGGGCGATGATGGCGGCGTGGAGGCGTTCGCGGAGGTCGGGGGGAAGGTCATAGATCTCGTGAGACCGATAGATTTCAATGGTCTTGCGCGTGGTGTTGAGGGTGACCTCGCAGTGCTCGCAGCCGCGCAGGTGCTGTTGCAGGCCGGCGCGCACCTCGGGAGTTACCGAGTCGTCGATCAGGTCGTCGAGCAAAGCCAGAAACTCAGAGCAGGTCACTTCTCACCAACCTTTTTCCTGCGGAAGTAACGGCTCAGGCGTTCGCGCAGTTGCAACCGGGCGCGCAAAAGACGCGACTTGACGGCGGGAATGCTGAGGCCAAGCGTTTCGGCAGTCTCGTCGGTGGAAAGTCCTTCCACGTCGCGCAGGACAAAGACGATACGAAAGCCCTGGGGCAGTCCCTGGATGGTCTTGCGCAGAATCTCGTTGAGTTCGGCCTGGCCGTAGTTTTGCTCCGGGTCGGGCGCCCAGTCGGCAAGATCGCGAGGGACGCTGCCCTCCTCGGTCTCGATATCCTCGTCGATTGAGACCATTTTGCCGGTGCGGCGCTTGCGCAGGCGCATCAGGCTTTCGTTGACTGCAATTCGAACCAACCATGTGTAAAACTTCGAATTCCCCTGGAACTGGTCGAGCTTTTCGTACGCCTTGAGGAACGCGTCCTGCATCACGTCCTCAGCATCTTCGCGGTTTTGCGTTATGTGCTGCGCAATGCGGAAGATCTGGCGGTCGTATTTGCGGACGAGCTCATCGTAGGCCGAGACATCTCCGCCGCGTACCCTGTCGACCAGGGCTACGTCGGGATGGGGCTCGAGTTCACCTGCAATAGGTTGGATGGTCGACATGGGGGTTGGTTGCGGGAAATCGTTCAGGTTCGGCTGCAGACGACTGCAGCGGGCTGCAAAAGATGAGTTTACCGGACGGAGGGGCTGGGGACCAAACGAGCTGGGGAAAAGGACGTGGAGTCCGCGGGCAGGTGGGGGGCGTAATGTTACGGGCTGGGCAGCTCGAACTCCCGGAGGATGATCGTATCGTCCGCCTGGTCCACTTCAATTACCCGGCTGATGAGATCGGCGCGCCCCGCCACAGGGCGGAGTGCGGCTCGAAACAGTGTCCGCTGTCGTGGCGGGCGAACCATGCGCAAGATCAGGATGAGGCCGGGGTGAATGCCTGCCCGCGCATACAGCTTTCTGAAGTCGATGGGATTGTTGGTGACCAGCGCAAGGCCTGGCTCTCGGAGCGCTTCAGCAGTTGCCAATCCTGAGCGCCCTTCAATCCAAGCCGGTCCACATTGTGGGCCGCAATGCCCATCTTATTGGCAAGATCGAAAAGGCTGGGATGAATTCACTCGTCGATCAGGAATGAGAGCAGGAACTCGAGAGAGCTAGCGGGCATCGGCGGCCGGGATGCGCCGTTCCCTGATAAGCCTGGCGAATCGGTTGGCGTGCGTCAGTGGGTTCTGCCGCAGGGGTCACACCACTTCGGTATGCGTTCCGGAATGGGCGCCTGGTTCACATTGCAGTAACGCGAGTGGTTCCGGCTCGTACCCGCTGTGCGAATGCAGCATAGAGTGGATACATGAGGGTTGCAAATTCCCAAACACCCTGTCCATGGTTGATGCCATGGCTGGCCGGTGCGTTTGCCGTGCTGCTGGCGGTGGCTCCGGTAACCGGTCAAAGCGCCAGTGGTTCGTCCACTCCGACTGGCGGTTCGTCCACGCAGGCAAAGGGTACCGCTGCGAGCAAGGCAAAAAAGACCAAGAAACCGGCCAAGGGGAGCAGGAAAACGGCCAAGGGGAGCAGGAAGGGCAAGGCGCGGGGCAGCAGGGCGGCAAGAGCGGCCCGGACGGCGCGCATCAAGCAGGCCTTTGTGGCTTCGGCCGAGCTGCGCCCGATGGCCCAGCAACTGGCGACCATGCGCACGCCGGCGGCCTATGCGGGGGTGAGCAAGTATGCCCACCAGCACAGCGGCGAGGCAGCGGCGGCGGCCTACCTTGCGCTGGGGCACGCTTATTTGCTGGACAAACACTACGCCGAGGCTGAGACAAACCTGCGCCAGGCCCGACAGGCCGGCCAGGAACTGGCCGACTACGCGGATTTTCTGGGCGCCGAGGCCGACCACGATGCGGGCAGCGACCAGGCAGCCGAGGCCTTGCTGCGGGGCTTCGCGGATCGCTATCCGGACAGCATCTTCACTGCCGAGGCGCCTGAACTCGAGGCGAACGTGCTGCTGTCGCTGGGGGATGCGGCGGGTGCGCAGCGGGTGCTGGCGGCAGGTGCAGACTTTGCGGGCCGCGTTGGCTACCAGCTTGTGCAGGGGCAGGTGGCGTTGACCCTGGGGCAGACGCAGGAGGCGGAGCAGGACTTCAAGCGCCTGCTGCTGGGGCACCCCTTGAGTTCCGAGGCGCAGATCGCGCGCGCCAAACTTACGGCCATGGGCGCCGAGTCAACCCTGACCGCGGCCGAATTGCGCAGCCTGGGCGATGCCTACTACAACGCAGGACGCTACGAGGAGGCAGCGGAGCACTATCGCGTTCTGGCGCGGGAGCCCGGACTCGATGCCGCGGCCCGCAACGGTTTCGCCGTGGCTGAGGCGGCATGCGACCTGAAACTGAAGCGAGCGAGCACGGCGGAGGTGGAGGCGCTGGCCAACACCCACGACGAGAACGGCGCGCGGCGGCTTTATCTGCTGATGGAGTTAGCCCGCAACCGGAACGACCTCGATTATCAGCGGCAGATGGTTACCCAGATGGAGTCGAGTTTCCCGCGAAGTCCGTGGCTGGCGGAGGCGCTGTTTTCCAGTGGGAACATGTACATGCTGCGCAACGACTATCCGGTCGCGGTGAACTATTACAGCTATTTGGCCACGCACTTTCCCGAGAATACGAATGCCGCAGCGGCGCACTGGCGGGCCGGTTGGCTGAGCTACCGGCAGGGTCTCTACGCCGACGCCTCACAGCTGTTCGACGAGCAGATCCGGCTCTATCCCGGCGCCAAGGAGACAGTTTCCGCCATCTATTGGCGGGGACGGCTGTATGAGACGCTGGATCACAAGCCGGCCAATGCCGCAGCCAACTACCGAACTCTGATCCGCGCCTACCAGCACTATTTCTATGCGCAAATGGCACGGCAACGTCTGGCGGCGCTGGGCAATGCGCAACCTGTGGCGCAGCCGCAGCTGGATCGGTTGCAGGCTCCTCCGGTGCCTCTTCTGGAGGAGAGCTTTCCCGCCGACAGCCCGCACCTGGCCAAGGCGCGGCTGCTGGCCAATGCAGGGTTGAACGACTACATCGCGCAAGAGATTGCCGCCGATCCCGACTCCTCATCGTGGAGCGCGCTGGCCGAGGCGCAGATTTATGCATCCTATGGCGAGACCTATCGCGCCATGCGGGCGCTGAAGAAGGCTCTGCCCTATGCGGCTACGGCTTCGATCAAGTCCATCCCGCTGGCCTACTGGCGGATACTCTTCCCGGAGCCATGGTGGGAGACGATCAAGGCGGAGTCGGCAAAGAACAACCTCGATCCCTACATGGTAGTCTCGCTGATACGCCAGGAGTCAGAGTTCAACCCCTCGGTCATCTCCTATGCCAATGCCTATGGGCTGATGCAGTTGCTGCCTTCAACCGGCAAGGCGATAGCGCGGGAAGAGGGAATCAGCCATTTCCAGACCTTCCAACTGCTCGACCCAGAGATGAATATCCGGCTGGGGACGCGGTATCTGCGCCAGATGCTGGATAAGGTTGGCGGGGTGCAGGAGTACGCTCTCGCGGCCTACAACGCGGGCGACGAGCGCGTGGTGGACTGGCAGGCTGCCGGCCCCTACAACGGCATCGACGAGTTTGTGGAATCCATTCCATTCACACAGACCCGCGAGTATGTTGAGGGCATCTTGCGCAACGAGGAGACCTACAAGGCGATCGACGAGATTTCCGGTACACAGGGCAGGATCGGGATGGGGGCATCGCGGTAGGGAAGGTTCGTTCCGATGCGGGCCGGGGAATCCCCCTCGATACTCCCAGGCTTCGATTCCAGTTGACTTCGAGGACCCTCTCCATGAACACTGGGTTCGACCGGAGGCATGTCAGCCCCCGGGATGCCATTCGCAGCTGCTGTTGTTCGACAACAGAGCCGGCCGGACGGATCGGACGCGGCTCGGGTTACATCAACCCATCGGAGGTTTGGAGGGCAGGATGTCAGCCGACTTGCAGTTTCTGGAAGAATGGATTCCCGAAAGAATGGACCCTGGAACGGTTTTCGTGCTGGAAAACCAGGCCAAGCTGGGTCATGCGCAAAACCCGTTTGTGGCCGTGATGTCCTGCCCGCGTTGCGGAACTTTGGGCCTCATCACGCGCCGTCAACTGTGCGGCGGAGAGACGATGATCTGCGGCGGCGACGTTTGCTCGGCCGAATACCGATTGGACGGCGAGAATATTTGCTTTCGCAGGGTTCAGTAGGGGCCCCTGGCCAAGGGCTTGGGTTGGGATCGGCCGGCATTTGCACCCAGTTGTAGCGCATTGTGCGAGGGCCATATTCCAAATGCGGCGCAGGCCAAATCGGGCCTTGGACTGCGCGAGTGCAAGGGAACAGCTTCGGCCTTTCAGGTACCATAGGGCGTGTAGGGGAGTGCCTTCGAAGCCCGGATGGCGAAACTGGCAGACGCAGCGGACTTAAAATCCGCAGACCTTAACCGGTCGTGGGGGTTCAAGTCCCCCTCCGGGCACCAGCACAACAATTAAACTAAAGGAAAATGGCCGCCTCGTTGACGAAGAGGGTCGCGTCTGGTGGGAGATCCACC
>DASWZM010000271.1:0-3637 GCA_036404455.1 Occallatibacter sp.
GTTCCCCTTGGAAAACTGCGGCGCGGCTGTTGCGCCAGCGCGGCCTGCATTACCTCCTCGCGTGAAGACCGCGCCGCGCGGAGCCAGCGTCAGCAGGAAGCCACCTTTCTGAAGGGCTTGCTGCCGAACGACAAAATCGAATCGGTTGCCGAATTGGGTGGTCCGGTCGTTGCCGGGCGATTCCGAGTCCAGCAGGTTGACCAGCACGCTGAAGTCCGTGTTGGTTGCGAAGGGCGCAACGGAAATGACGGTGGGGAGATACCGGCCGCCGCTCAGCGATTGGAAGCCAAGCTCAGTTTCCAGGCATTTCGGGCAGATGGGTGGGGGACTGAAGATGAATGTGGTGCCGAAGTCGGAAACAGAGGCATTGAGGGGCTGGGAGCTGCTTGCCGGCTGTGACTGGGCGCAGGACGAACCTTCGCAGGCAAGAACCAGCACAGCGATCACGGCGGAGAATTGATCTGGCAATTTCATCCCGAGTCGTGCTCCGTACCTGGGGTTGGTCAAGCCGGACGGACCGGGAGCTCAACCGGGGGCTCCCTAAGCAATCCAGCCCCCGCCGACTACCTCGTCGCCATCGTAGAAGACGGCGGACTGGCCGGGGGTGACGGCGCGCTGGGGTTCGTCGAAGGTGGCAAGGACTTCGTCTGGCCCAACCGGCTCAAGCATAGCCCAGGCGGGCTCGTGGCGATGGCGGATCTTGGCACGCACGCGCATGGGGGCGGCGAGAGCGGGGATGCTGATCCAGTTGAGGCGGCGGGCTCTCAAGCTGCGGGTGGCCAGCTCGGCGTCTCCGCCCACGGTGACGCGGTGGCTGGCCGGATCGATATTGAGCACATAGAGCGGCGAGGGCGAACTGACCCCGAGGCCCTTGCGCTGGCCGACGGTGAAGTTGAAGATGCCGTCGTGGCGGCCGAGGACTTCGCCACTCGAGGCGACGAGTTCTCCGGCGGTCTCCGGGACCTGCTCGCCCTGCTCCTCAAGATAAGCGGTGAGGAACTGCTTGTAGTCGCCGCCGGGGATGAAACAGATCTCCTGCGAGTCGGGCTTCTCGGCCAACGCCAGGCCGTGCGCACGGGCAACCTCGCGGACTTGAGTCTTGGTCAAGCTTCCCAGCGGGAACAAAGTGCGGGCAAGCTGCTCCTGGGTTAGGCCGAAGAGAAAATAGGTCTGGTCCTTGGCGCGATCCGTGGGGCGCTTCAAAATCCAGCGCGCGCGCGCGGCGTCGTACTCGTTTACCGCATAATGGCCGGTGGCGATGCGGCCGGCGCCGATGGAGCGGGCAGTGAGGAGCAACTGGTCGAACTTGATGTGGTTGTTGCAAAGCGAGCAGGGAACGGGCGTGCGGCCGTGGAGGTACTCGTCCACGAATGGGCGCACCACGTCGCGCTCGAATCGCTCCTGCTGGTTGACGACATAGTAGGGAATGCCCAGGTGCTCGGCCACGCGGCGGGCGTCGTATACATCGTCCAGGGAGCAGCAGCGGCCCGCCTTGGGAGCGTCGGGAATGCCGTGGCGGCCGGCCAGGCGGGTCTGATCCCAAAGCTGAAGCGTGAGGCCGATTACGTTGGCGCTGCCGCGGCCCTGCGTGTCACCCGAGTGGGCGAGCATCGCCGCAACCGTCGAGGAGTCGACCCCTCCGGACATGGCTACGGCAATGGTTGTGCATTCGGTCATGGGGAAGCGAGCGAGCAAGCAAGTCAGCAGGTCAGCCGGTTGATGTTCAGTTCTCAGCCCAGCGTTCCGGCGGTTACCGGTGAAAGCGCGCGCAAGCGTTCGACGGCCTCGGGAACAACCTGCAATACATGGTCCACGTCGGCGTCCGTTGCGGTTTTGAGGAGGCTGAAGCGGAGGCTGGCGCGGGCACGAGTCTTGTCCAGGCCCATGGCCATCAGCACGTGGCTGGGCTCGGTGGCCCCGGAGTGGCAGGCCGACCCGCCGGAGACAGAAACGCCCTTCAGATCCAAGGCGATGACCAGCGCCTCGCCCTCCAATTGGTCAAACCAGATATTCGTTGTGTTGGCGACACGGGGCACGGGTTTGTCGCCGTCCCAGGCGCCGTTGACGCCGGTCCCGGGAACGGCGAGAATCCCCCCTTCGAGCCGGTCGCGCAGGGCTGCAAGCCGGTGAATGGTTCCATCGTCGAGCGAGTGCATGGCCAGTCTCGCGGCCTTGGCCAGTCCCACAATGCCGGGCACGTTTTCGGTTCCCGCGCGTTGGCGGCGCTCATGGCTGCCGCCCACCAGGAGCGGTTCGATGGGGGTTCCGCGGCGCACAAACATGGCGCCGATGCCCTTGGGGCCATGCATCTTGTGGGCGCTGATGGAGAGCAGGTGGCAACCGAAGCGGCGCACGTCGAACTCGACCTTGCCGGCGCCCTGCACGGCGTCGATATGGAAGAAGATGCCGGTATCGGCGGCGATCCTGCCGATCTCTTCGACGGGTTGGAGCACGCCGGTCTCGTTGTTGGCCAGCATCACGCTGATCAGGCGGGTCTCGGGGCGGATGGCTCGGCGAATGTCTACCGGATCGATAAGGCCGCTTGGCCGGGGCGCCACAAAGGTGGTCTTCACGCCGTGGCGGGTCAACCGCTTTGCTGCTTCAAGGATGGCCGAGTGCTCGATGGATGTAGTGATGAAGTGGTCGCCGGGGTGCAGCAGGCCGAAGATCGCCGTGTTGTCGCCCTCGGTGCCGCCGGAATTGAAGACCACCTCGGCGGCGTGGCAGTTGAAGAACCGGGCCATCGTCTCGCGGGCCTGGTCCACGGCAGCGTGGGCTTGCTGCCCGTGCAGGTGGATCGAGGAGGCGTTGCCGAAGTGCTCCATCCAACATGGGCGCATGGCCTCCACAACCTCCGGCAGCAGAGGGGTGGTGGCATTGGCGTCCATATAGACTCGGCGCATCGCGTAGTTCTCCTTTTTATCGATTGTACGGGTAATCGGGATTTCGCGCGCGGTTCCTGACATTGAATGGAAGATTCGCAACACTGTGCTGTCGGAATCCATGGCTGTTCTGGTAGATTGCGTTCACGCGGCTGATGCCGCCGGAGGTCATTCCATGCACAAACCTACCAAGGTTGCGGGCTGCATTCTTGCTTGTAGCCTGCTGGCTGCCTCATCCACGTTCGTCCTTGCCCAGGCCGCCCCACCCCCCGCCCCCGCCCAACCCGCTGTCGGCACCCCTATGCCGCCCGCGCAAGTTTACGGCAAACTGCTCAGCCTCATGGAGCAGCAATTTGTCGGCGCTGCCGAGGCCATGCCGGAAGACAAGTACAGCTTTGCCCCGCCTGCCAGCCTGGGCGAGTTCAAGGGCGTTCGCACCTTCGCCCAACAGATCAAGCATGTGGCCGAGGCCAACAGCTACTTCTTCAGCGGCCCGAACTTCAGCGAGGCCGACGCGAAGGTGAAGAGCGATGCGATCGAAAAGCTCACCAGCAAGGCTGATATAGTGAAAGCGCTGAAGGATTCTTTCACCCAGGCGCACGCGACCATCGACTCGATCACACCGGAGAACGCCTTCATCATGACCTCCCACGGCACGCGAGCCGGCATGGCAGCCTTTGGCATCGCGCACTTCATGGACCACTACGGCCAGATGGTCGAGTACCTGCGGATGAACGGCATCGTTCCGCCGGCCA
>DASWZM010000272.1:0-5852 GCA_036404455.1 Occallatibacter sp.
AAACCGCACGCCCCCTCGCCACCGCAAGGCAACTCCAGGTCGAGTATGCCGGCCCGCAACGCTGCTAGGTGGATCGGCGTTCCGGAAGGCACGTCGGCCACGACGTTGGCGGGTTGGAAGCGGACGGATGGCATAGCATTAGCGCGCGGCCTGTATCTTCATGAAGGAGCCGATATCCGAGGCTTCTCCGGGACCGACCAGCACCTCCCAGCCGGGCAAGCCTTCCTCCACTTCACCGCTGATTTGCGCAACATAGCCGGGAATGATGAGGCGGTGTTTCCCAGGCTCGTCTCCCAGGCCGCTCGCTTTCACCGCGGCAGCGACCTTTTCTCCCGAGAACTTGCCTGCGGCCCATCCCGTCAGCACGCTCATGCCTTCGGTGTCCACCACGAGCAGGTTCGCTGGAACACCCGAGTTTTCGATCTCGCCGGAAACCATGAAGTAGGTCAGGGAGAAGTTGGTAGTCACCACCAGCGGAGCGTCCCTTCCCGGGTCGCCGATGGGATAGACCTTGGGATCAACCTGAATCGGTTTCTGAGGATCGGTGTAGATGTTCTGCCGCAGCATCATCAAGGGCAGCAGAAGTTCCAACTTCATGCGGTCCAGCACGATGATCGATGCGTATTTGCACAGGTAAGTCGAGGCATCGGCAACCGCCGACGCGTCGTCCAGTGCAGTCACAAAGTTGATGATCGGATAACCAAGGGGCTCGAAGGCATTCTTGAGCGCCGCCTTGCGGATGATGGTGTTAAATTGCAGCGTGGCTGCCGGATTGTCGGCCGGCAGGTCGAGGACAATCTCCTTCAATCCCAGGGCGGCCAGCCTGGTCGTCAGGGCCGCCAGTTCATCGAGCGTGGCGGCTCGGGCCACCAGCGGCGCGTCATACTTCAACGCCAGGGCAGCCACGGCCTCGGCATTGGCCGGCGTTGCGGCATGAATCAAGGGCCTTTTCCCCTTCAGCTCTTTCAGCCCCGCTTCCAGAGCTTCGAGGTTCGTACTCCTGAGGATGATGCCCATACCCGTGGAGCCGGCTGCCGTCTTCACCAGATCGACGAAGGGCTTGACCTCCTCGCTGAAGTTGTCCACCAGCACCAGGTTGATTCGCAGTTGCTCGCCCGCCCTTTCCAGGCAATACTCCCGCACCTCCGCGAGCTTGTGGGAGAGGTCGGTGAGGGATTCATTATCGGGAAACGCGATGGCCACGGCCGTAGGGTGCACGAAGGTCTTGTCGTGCCGGAACATGACCGTCTCATTGCCGATCGGCACCTCGCGCCCCGGCGGGCCGATCTTCACCAGCCGGATGGGCGGCTTGCTGGCCGCTCCTATGATCTTCTTGGCTTCCTCCGAGGCGTAAGGACAGGCCGCCAGGTCCGCGTTCATGGCCGCCAGCTTCATCGCGAAAGCCATGCAGGTCGGTACGCCACATTCGCCGCAGTTGGTCTTGGGCAGCAGCTTGAATATCTGTAAACCGGTCATTGCCATTTTGCGGTCGCCTCACTTGCCACAGGACATCATTTCGTCGATCTTGCGCTTCAGAGTATGAGCGGCCAGCGGATGGTAAACCACCAGCAGGTCCGCCCCGGCATTCAAATAGCTCATCGAAGTGGCTATTTCCAGCAGAGCTTCGCGCTCTTCTTCTTTTCCCCACAATGGGAAGTCCTTGCGCGGCGCCCGGCTTTCTTTCACCTTCGACACTTCAAAGCCCGGGTTCACGATCATGGGCATGGCAAGCATTGGATCGCCAGTAAAGGCCGAGGTCCGGATGCGCTCCATCACCGAGTAGGTATATTCCAGGCCGTAGCCCAGAGCGCCCGTCATGGGATCGATGATAATGCGGTCCGCGGAGACGCCCATGGAGGTGAGCAGGATGTTGAGCTGCTTACACATGTTCACGTCAATCGGCGTCTGCGCCACAACGCAATGGCCGTAGGCCATGACGGTGGCGGCGATGGTTTTGTAGTTTTCGGTTTCAACCCAGTTCAACAGCAGATTTTCTCCCGCAAAGGTGGAAGCGATGTGCTTCATCAGGGCATTGTTCTTTTCGAAATGGCTGCAGCCGGTGACGATTACCGGCACGCCCACTGCGCTCAGAACGTCCTTCACAATGTTGCCGGCCGCTTCCGGAGACATATCGCCATTGTCGGGATGGGTAGTGGCCAGGCGCACGCTGATCACTTCGGCGCCCAGTTCCTCCACCAGATAGCGGGCCATGGCGGCTGGGTCCTTGAGCAGGTCCCCGTAGGCATTTCGCAGCAGGTCGGGATAGGACTTGGGCGGACTGTCGAGAACCTCCATGGCAACCACCGGCTTGTGACCCACGTGACCTTCGAAGTGCCGGAACGGAAGTACCTCGGCCCCTCCAACGGTCACAGCCGAAGTGCGGGTCCCGGTTCCACCGAGAGTGACGGTGCGAACGGCGACATTGGCTTTTTCCGGCGCCAGCGTGACCGACAGCGGCAAAACAATGGCTGCGGAGGTGATGGGTCTTTCCGCCCATCCGAGTGGCGGCGCCGGCTTGGGTGGGACCGGCGCAACTTCGGCCGGTTTTGGTTTGGTGTCGACCGGTTTGGGAATGGAAGTGGCGATCTGCGCCTCCAGTGCTTCTTCCGTGGGCAGGCAGTGGGGACACTCCACCGCTGGAGGTAGAGCTGCGGCTGCGGCCGAAGCCAGCGGAGCAGTTCGCATCAGCAGCATGTTGACGCCGGCGTGCAGCAGGTGCATGGCGGTGGACGCTTGCAAGGCTGCTAGCTGTTGCTGCGGAGTCATCCCCGGCCGAATCTCGGTTGCGGGAGGATCGTCGCGAAGCCGTTCCAGCAAAGCAATCATGGCTCCTACGCCGTCGTTGGGAGGAATCGGCGGCGCGGCTTGCCCGCCCGACGGCGGCGTGGCGGCTGGTTTCGCCACCGAGGGCTCAGCCTGGGCGGCACTGGCAGCAACGTCCGGTTTCGCCGCAGGCGGCGGCCCGGCTGGAGGCTCGGCGACCACTATTGCTGTCTCCGCAGTCACGGTGCCGGCGGATCCCGAACCTGATGCTGCCGCCTGTATCAAGCCGGCTCGCACGGCATCCACCGCGGCAGCTTCCTCCGACGGGGTGGTAATCTCCCACATGGTCAGAGCAGGGTGTTTTACTTCCTGCATGTAAGCCTGTACCGAAGTGGCATCGGTGCCCACAGACTCATCCGCGATCATGTCGGTGAAGCTCTCGATGCCGAACGTCTTGCCGATTTTGTCGAGGTCTTCCCGCAGGAACTCCTTCAGGTCTTTGGGCATCCACACGATTCGCCGGTGGCCGCCCTCGGCAGAGATGAACTTGCGGCTGGTGATGTAGGCCTTGCCCACGCCGATGAATCCCGGTACCTGCTGGCCACCGCCGGCGGTGTTCGCCATGGTGGAGAATTTCATCCCAGCGGGCGTCTGGCCCAGGTACTCGCGGTTTACGATCATGACGCCATTGGCTTCCGGCATCAGCGCCACAATGGCCTCGAAACAGCCGCAACTGGTCATCGGGTCTTCCAAAAGAGAGTAAGCGTTGAAGCGGCTGAGCGTCTGTTTGGAGTTGGCGAATACATAGTCGTTGATGTTGGCCCACTGGCCGCGGACGGGATCGAGGCATTCGCCCTTCAGCAACGGTTGATTGGGGCCGGTAGGATCGATCTCAAATGCGGCCTTGCCGTCCAGCCAGTTGTAGGCTCCGCACAACCCCAGCCGTTCCGGGGTGATGACGCAAACGTGGCTGGGGGCAAAACTCTGGCAGAGCAGGCAGGAATAGAAGGTGTCCACGCTCTCGTCGGTCAGCGACTCCATGCGTTGATTGCGAGCGCGGTAGGCGTGGCGGGCAATGTCAACCCGTTCCTCGACGTCTTTGGTGTTGGTGAACAGGGTCACTTGCACCTTGTCCACAATCGCCGGATAGTCGTTGAGGAACTTGGCATGCACGATTTCGCCCAGGTGGCGGATCTTGAAGCCCTTGTCTTTGGCGGCTTTGCTGATGCGGATCCAGTTGATGTCGCGCTGGCCCATGTGCCAGATGCCCTCTGCGCCGTTGACGATGTGATGGATCTGCCGCTCGAGAATGGGTTCAAAGTCGGGCTGCATCTTGCGGCCGGCAACTTCCACCCAGATGCCGATGGGCAGCGCCGAACCTTGTTGAACATCGTCAATCTCCGGGCCAACCACGGTTATTTTACCGTCCTCGACCTCGGCGAGATCGAGGGTCGTGACGTATTCAAAGCCCGGCGTCTTGTTGCCGCCGAACTCAACGTAGGTGTGTTCCTTGCGGATGCGCTCTCCCTCGAAAGCGGCGCCGAAGGCCACCGGGATGGGGACTTTGGCTACCTTGATTTTGCAGCCTCGAACTTCCAGCGACTTCTCCACGATGTGGTCGATGGGCACGGAGGACACCACGTGCTCGTAGGTACAGATGCCCGTCGGCAGGATCTGTGGAATGTCGGTATCGGCGATGGTGGGGAAGCCGTAGTTGATGGCTCCCGCCGCGGCGGCGTATTTCTCTTCCGTAACTTCGCCCAGCGCCATGACAAGAGCGAAGATGCGGTTCTTGTTGTATTTGAGGTTGCGCGCGTAGTCGCCGGGCTTGACTCCGCCGAAGCTGAGGGCTACGCGGTTGGCGAACCCAAGAGCGTATACCGCTGCCGAGATCTCCTTCCCGTAGGGAACCAGGCGGGTCTCCCAGCCCATTTCGACGCCGGCCTCGGCCAACTGCTCGGCAAAGGACACACCGTGGGTGTTGCCGGCGATGAACACATACAGGTTCTTCTCCTGCAACTCGCGGGCAATGCGCACAGCATCCTCGATGGTGGGCGCGGCGCCCACGATGGCGGCAAAGCCAGGGGCCGAGCCGTCCACGAACTCGACACCGCGCTCGCGAATGATCACGTCATTGGCCGCTCCCAGCCACATGCCGTTCACCGGATTGGGACCGATGAGGTACTTACAGGCCTCGATGATTTCAAAGGCGAACAGCGTGGCGATGCCCGCATCCAGGGTGCCGCCCAGATAGGGCAGCCACAGCTTCTCGCTGGGAACCGCCGGCAGCAGGCGGTGGCACTCATCCAGAATCTTTTGCATGTCCGAGAGCCGGTCCACGCGCTCGCCTAACAACGAGTAAATGACCGGCAGGGAGTACGCGGTGTCCGGAAAGCCCACGGCACAATCGATGCCTTTGGCCGCAACTGCTTTTGCCAGGCAGTCTTCCGCGTCGCGCACGATCTGGTGGGCGCCGCGAATTGCGGACGATGCGATGATTTTGCTCATTGCAGTTCCCGCCTCGATTTCATGTCGTACAGCTTGCGTTCCTTTTGCGCATTGATATGCAATGCGTCGCGCTTGCGTTCAATGTGGGCCAGGAGCTTGTCGGCCGCAATCGCCGGATCGGGTTCCCATTCGAAACGCCCGCCGGTAATGTTTTCCATCTCCCCGCAGAGCAGGTCGTGCACATTCCTGCTGCCCTCGACGTAAAGAGGATGGCCGAGCACGACGTACATTCCGCTGGCGACGAAATAATGACCGATGGCGACTGCTTTCTCGCTCATCCACTCCGGGGCGGCGCCTGCGACGGGAAGGTCGGAGAGATCCTCGCCCAGGCCGCCTTCGGCCAGGAGGTTCGTGGCTGCCATCAGGATGCGGCTGTTGTCTACGCACGAGCCCATGTGCAGGACGGGAGGAATTCCGACTGCCTCGCAGACCTCGCGCAAGCCGGGTCCGGCCTTGGCCAGCGCGGCCTCCGGCGTCAGCAGGCCCGCCTTGGCGCAGGCAATGGCGGCGCAGCCGGTCTGCAGCACCAGCACGTTGCGCTTGATCAACTCCTCGGTTAGCTTCACATGGGATTGGTCGGC